>JAXEEE010000001.1:0-40714 GCA_034104265.1 Eubacteriales bacterium
TCGCCCTTCTTCACGGTGCCGCCGGGGGTAGCGCTCTTCACGCTGGCGACGATGACGTCACCGATGGAGCCGTCACGCCGGAAAGAACCGCCCAGCACGCGGATGCACATGATTTCCTTGGCGCCGGAGTTATCGGCGACCTTAAGCCGGGTTTGCGGCTGAATCATAGTTTTTCCTCCTTAACGTGCGGCTTACTTCGCCTTCTCGATGATCTCAACCAGGCGCCAGCGCTTGTCCTTGGACAGCGGACGGGTCTCCATCACCTTGATGGTGTCGCCGATACCACACTCGTTGTTCTCGTCGTGGACCTTGAGTTTGCTGGTCTTGTTCAGGATCTTGCCATACAGGGGGTGACGGACGCGGGTCTTGATCTGGATGACGCAGGTCTTGTCCATCTTGTCGGACACGACAACGCCGATCCTGGTCTTGCGCAGTCCGCGCTCCTGATTGTTGTTGATTTCAGACATTGAAGCAGCTGCCTCCTTTCAGTATCTCTTACGCCTGCTCCTTGAGGCGAAGAACGGTCTTGGCACGAGCAATGTCGCGCTTGACAGCGGTGATCTGCATGGTGTTCTGCAGCTGACCGGTGGCAAGCTGGAAACGAAGGTTGAACAGCTCGCTCTTGAGTTCCGCGACCTTGGCATTCAGCTGCTCGACGTTCATAGCGGAGAATTCATTTGCCTTCATTAGTCTTCACCACCCGCTTCAGTCTTGGCTTCATCAGCACGCTTGATGAACTTGGTCTTCAGGGGCAGCTTGTGGGCGGCCAGGCGCAGAGCCTCGCGGGCAGCCTCTTCAGGCACGCCGGCGATCTCGAACAGCACGCGGCCGGGCTTCACAACAGCAACCCAGTACTCGGGAGAGCCCTTGCCGGAGCCCATGCGGGTCTCAGCAGGCTTCTCGGTGACAGGCTTGTCGGGGAAAATCTTGATCCACACCTGGCCGCCACGCTTGGTGTAGCGGGTCAGGGCGATACGGGCAGCCTCGATCTGCTGGGAGGTCACCCAGCAGGGCTCAGTGGCCTGCAGGCCATAATCGCCGTAGGCCAGGAAGTTGCCGCGATGAGCGGCGCCCTTCATGCGGCCGCGGAAAACCTTGCGGCGCTTGACTCTCTTGGGCATCAGCATGGTTACTTGACCTCCTTCGCGGCGGGCTTGGCAGCCACCTTCTTGGCCTTGGGCAGGATCTGGCCCTTGTAGATCCAGACCTTCACACCCAGGCGGCCATAAGTGGTCTTGGATTCAGCGAAGCCGTAGTCGATGTTGGCACGCAGGGTCTGCAGCGGGATGGAACCATCGTGATAGTGCTCGGTGCGGGCGATATCGGCACCGCCCAGACGGCCGGACACGCTGGTCTTGATACCCTTGACGCCGTTGATCTTCATGGCGCGCTGCTGGGCCTGCTTCAGCGCCCGGCGGAAGCTGACGCGCTTCTCCAGCTGCTGGGCGATGTTTTCGGCCACCAGCTGAGCGTCGGCGTCGGGCTGCTTGATCTCCATCACATTGATGTGAGCGGGGCGGCCCAGGAACTCTGTGATGTCCTTCTTCAGGGCCTCGATGCCCGCGCCGCCGCGGCCGATGATCATGCCGGGCTTGGCGGTGAAGATGTTCACCGTGATGGTCTGGGCAGTGCGCTCGATGTCAATGTGGCTGATGCCCGTGGCATAGTACTTTTCCTTCAGCATTTCGCGAAGCTTGTGATCCTCAACGAGGTTGTTCGCAAAATCCTTCTTGCCGGCGTACCAGCGGGTGCTCCAGTCGAAGATCACACCAACGCGCGCGCCGTGGGGATTCACTTTCTGACCCATGGTTAAGCCTCCTTCGCCTTCTTCTGGTCCAGCACCACGCTGATGTGGCAGGTGCGCTTGAGCATGGGAGACGCGCTGCCGCGGCTGCGGGCAACGTAGCGCTTCAGCGTGGGACCAGGATTGGCGTACACTTCAGCGACGTAGAGATCCTGCCGGTTCATCTCCAGGTTGTTCACGGCGTTGGCGATGGCGCTGTTGAGCACCTTCAGCACCACGGGGGAAGCCGCCTTGGGGGTGTACATCAGGATCGCGGCCGCTTCGTCCACACTCTTGCCGCGGATCAGATCGATGACGATCTTCACCTTGCGGGAGGAGATGCGAACGTACTTGGCATGAGCCTTCGGGCGCCGGTCGGCGTTAGCCAGACGGGCAGCCGTCTTCTCCTTGGAACGGGTTGCCATATCGTTTCACTCCTCTCTTACTTGCGGCCGGTGGCCTTGTCACCCGCGTGACCACGGAAGGTGCGGGTGGGGGCGAACTCGCCCAGCTTGTGACCCACCATGTCCTCCGTCACATAGACCGGCACATGCTTGCGGCCGTCATGCACGGCGATGGTGTGGCCAACGAAATCCGGGAAGATGGTGGAGGACCGGGACCAGGTCTTCACAACCGCCTTCTTGCCGGAGGTGTTCATATCGGTAATGCGCTTCATCAGCGCGCCCTCAACATAAGGGCCCTTCTTAATGGAACGACTCATGCGTTAGCTGCCTCCTTCCTATAGGCTGCGCGATTACTTGCCCGCGCGCTTGACGATCATCTTGTTGGAATACTTCTTGTGCTTGCGGGTCTTCAGGCCCAGAGCGGGCTTGCCCCACGGAGTCACAGGAGCAGGCATACCAACGGGGCTCTTGCCCTCGCCGCCGCCGTGCGGATGGTCGCAGGGGTTCATCACCACGCCGCGGACGGTGGGACGGATGCCCATGTGGCGGACGCGGCCGGCCTTGCCCAGGCGGACATTCTCGTGGTCGGTGTTGCCCACGGTGCCGATGGTGGCCTTGACGTTCAGGGGCAGCTTGCGCATTTCACCGGAGGGCAGGCGGACGGTGGCGAAGCCGTTCTCCTTGGCCATCAGCTGGGCGCTCATGCCGGCGCTGCGCACCAGCTGGCCGCCACGGCCGGGCTTGATCTCCAGGTTGTGGATCAGCGTACCCACGGGGATGTTGTTGATGGTCATCGCGTTGCCGGGCTTGATGTCAGCCACATCGGCGGAGATGACGGTGTCGCCCACCTTCAGGCCCAGAGGCGCCAGGATGTAGCGCTTCTCGCCGTCGGCGTAGTTCAGCAGGGCGATGAAGGCGCTGCGGTTGGGGTCATACTCCACGGCGGCAACCTTGGCGGGGATGTCCAGCTTGTTGCGCTTGAAGTCGATCACGCGGTACTTGCGCTTGTTGCCGCCGCCCTGGTGGCGAACGGTGATCTTGCCCTGCTTGTTGCGGCCGGAGTTCTTCTTGAGGTACTCCACCAGGCTCTTCTCAGGGGCCTTCTTGGTGACCTCTTCATAGGTCAGAACCGACATAAAGCGCCGGGCGGGCGAAGTCGGCTTGTAAAGACGAATAGCCATGTTTCTTGTCCTCCCTGCTTTACTGAGCCATGCCCTCGAAGAACTTGATCGGCTTGGAGTCCTTCTTCAGAGTGACATAGGCCTTCTTGATTTCACGGGTGCGGCCCTGGGTGCGGCCCTGGCGCTTCATCTTGCCCAGGGTGCGCAGGGTGTTGACCTTCTCGACCTTCACGCCGTCGTCGGCAAAGACCGCCTCGATGGCCTGCTTGATCTCGGTCTTGGTGGCGCGGACGTCCACCTCGAAGATGTACCGCTTGTCAGCGATGCCTTCGTACGCCTTTTCCGTCAGGACGGGGCGCAGGATGATGTCGTGAGGATTCTTCATTATGCGTACACCTCCTCGACGGCCTGCACGGCAGCCTTGGTCAGCACGACCTTGCCGGCGTTCAGGATGTCGTAGACGTTCAGGGTGCCCACGTAGGTGGTGGCGGCCTCAGCCAGGTTGGCGGTGGCGCGGACCACGGTCTCGTCCTTCTCGGGCAGAACCACCAGGGCCTTGCGCTCGGCCTTCAGGTTCTTCATGACCTGGGCCATCAGCTTGGTCTTGGCTTCCTTCAGGTTGATCTCATCCACCACGATGATCTCGCCAGCGTTGAGCTTGGAGGTCATGGCAGACTTGAAGGCCAGGCGGCGAACCTTCTTGGGCACCGCGATGTAGTAGTCGCGGGGCTTGGGAGCGAACACCACGCCGCCGTGCTTGAACTGGGGAGCGCGGTTGCCATGGTGGCGGGCATTGCCGGTGCCCTTCTGGCGATAGATCTTGCGACCGCCGCCGCGAACTTCGCTGCGGGTCTTGGCACTCTGGGTGCCCTGGCGCTGGGCGGCCAGGTAGGAACGGACGACCAGGTGCATGGCGGCTTCGTTGACCGGAGAAGCGAAGATAGCGTCGCTCAGCTCGATCTCGCCAATGGCCGCGCCTTCCATATTATAAAGAGCAGTCTTAGGCATTGTTCATTATCCTCCTTGCGCCACTCACTTGACGGTGTCGCGGATGATCAGCAGGCCGCCGTTGGGGCCGGGCACCGCGCCCTTGACCAGCAGCAGGTTGCGCTCAGCATCCACAGAAACGACTTCCAGGTTCTGAACGGTCACACGATCCACGCCGTAATGGCCGGACATGTGCTTGTTCTTGAACACGCGGGAAGGATCGGAGTTGGCGGACAGGGAGCCCACGCCGCGGTGATACTTGGAGCCGTGGGCCATGGGGCCGGTGTGCTGGTTCCAGCGCTGAATGGCGCCGGTGTAGCCGTGGCCCTTGCTGGTGCCGGTGATGTCGATCTTGTCGCCCTGAGCGAACTGGTCGACCTTCAGCTCGTCGCCAACCTTGTAGCCGGAGCAGTCCTCGAAGCGGAACTCGCGCAGGGTGCGCTTGGCAGCCACGCCGGCCTTGGCGTAGTGGCCCAGCTCAGGCTTGTTCAGCAGCTTCTTGGCACGGTTCTCGGTCAGCTCGCCAAAGCCGACCTGGACGGCGTCGTAGCCGTCGGACTCAACGTTCTTGGTCTGCACCACGGTGCAGGGGCCCGCCTCAACGACGGTGACCGGAACAAGGCGGCCGTCTTCGGTGAAGACCTGCGTCATGCCGATCTTTTTGCCCACGATGGCTTTCTTCATGTTTCGTTCCTCCTGCCTCTTACAGCTTCATTTCGATTTCGACACCAGCAGGAAGTTCGAGCTTCATCATGGCGTCCACGGTCTTGGGGTTGGGGTTGAGGATGTCGATGAGCCGCTTGTGGGTGCGGCGCTCGAACTGCTCGCGGCTATCCTTGTACTTGTGGGTAGCGCGCAGAATGGTAACGATCTCCTTCTCCGTGGGGAGCGGGATCGGGCCGGAGACGCGAGCACCGGTGCGCTTCGCAGTTTCGACAATCCGCTCGGCGGACTGATCGATCAGGTTGTGCTCGTAGCTCTTGAGCTTGATACGGATCTTCTGGCTGGCCATTGATTTACCTCCTATGTCGTTCTCGCTTGCGCCGTTACGCGTCCCACTGCAGGTGCAGGCCGCGCCGCGCTTCGAGTCCGTCGCCCGATTGCCGGGCTGGTCCATGGTAATTACCCGCCTGGCCTGGCGGCAACTTACCACTTCATCCCTGAACAGACAACAGTCATATTATAAACCATGTCTATGAAAATTGCAAGGGGTTTGACCAGCCATTTTCTACTTTTTTTCATTCCTTTTTGACTTCCCCCATCGCCGCAAACCGCGGCTCATCACGGGTTTGAGGTGCTCCTATATGGACACGTTGTCTGGTGTATCCATATTTTCAGCTGAAACCGTTAACAACGGAGCGGGAAATTTTTGTTTTAATTTTTCAGTTCGCAAACCCCTTGATTATCAAGGCTTTCGAAGCGCATTTATGTCCACGCATTCATGAGTGTCTACTTCTCGACTTTCATGATACGCTCGGTTGCGTGGACATACCATTCAGCTTTTCACGGCATCCTTGCGGACAAAAAAACGCCGCGGATTGTTCTCTCCGCGGCGGCTTTGTTATGCTTCTTCACTTTCGAGGGTTTCCCATGCCTGGTACAGCCGGTCGATCTCGTCCTTTTTCAGCTGGTACTCCTTCGCCAGGCGGGCAGCCTTCTCCGCATCCTGGTAGGTGTCCGGGTCAGCCAGGGCAGCCTCCAGCTCCGCGGCCTCCTCCTCGGCACGGGCTACAGCCTCCTCAGCCTGCTTCAAGGCCAGCTTCCGCTCCTTCAGGCGGCGCTCCTCCTCCCGGGACTTGCGCTTCTCCTTCTCCAGGGCAGTGCGGGTCATGCCGGCGGTCTCGCCGTCGGGCTCCTGCTCCCGGTTGATCTTCTCGAAGTAATCGTCGTAGTTGCCCAGGTATTCCTTGATGCCGCCCTCCTCCAGCACGCACACCTTCGTGGCGAAGCGGTTGATGAAGTAGCGGTCATGGCTGATGGCCAGGATAGTGCCCGGAAAGTCCGCCAGGGCGCTCTCCAGCACCTCGCGGGAATCCATGTCCAGGTGGTTTGTGGGCTCGTCCAGGAGCAGCACGTTGTCCTTGCGCAGCATCAGCTTGGTCAGGGCCACGCGGCCCTTCTCCCCGCCGGAGAGGGTGCTGACGGGCATGAGCACCTCGTCCCCCGTGAACAGGAACAGCCCCAGCGCGCCCCGCACCTCCGTCTGATCCAGGCGGCGGAAGTCGTCCCACACCTCGTCCAGGACGGTTTTCTCCGGATGCAGATGGGCCTGGTGCTGGTCGTAGTAGCCGATGTCAACGCCGCTGCCCATGCGCACCGTGCCGGAATCGGGCTTTTCTTCCCCAATGAGGCACTTGAACAGCGTGGACTTGCCCACGCCGTTATCCCCGATGAGGGCCACACGATCCCCGGCCCGCAGGTGCAGCTTCACATGCTCAAACAGCGTCCGGCCGTCGTAGCCCTTGCTTAGCTCGTCCACCATCATCACGTCCTCGCCGGTACGGCGGCGAATGTCGAAGCGGAAGCGGATGGCGGACTCGTCCTGGGGCTTCTCCAGCCGCTCGATCTTTTCCAGCCGCTTCTCCCGGCTCTCGGCCAGCTTGATGGACTTCTCCCGGTTGAACTGCCGGTAGCGGGCGATGATGGCCTCCTGCCGGGCGATTTCCTTCTGCTGCAGCTCGTAGGCCTTCATGCGGATCTCGAACCGCTCCGCCCGCTGGGCCATGTAGGAGGTGTAGTTGCCGTCGTAGCACTCGGTGGCGCCCAGCAGCAGCTCGCACATGCGGTCGCAGACATGATCCATGAAGTAGCGATCATGGCTGATGAGCAGCACCGCGCCCTTGTAGGTGCGCAGGTAGTTTTCCAGCCAGGCGATGGATTTCAGATCCAGGTGGTTGGTGGGCTCGTCCAGCAGGAGCAGATCCGGCTCGGTCAGCAGCATCCGGCCCAGGCACAGCCGGGTGCGCTCGCCGCCGGAGAGCAGCGAGGCCAGCTGCCCCTGCTGCTCCTTGCGGAAGCCCAGACCCGCCAGCACCCCCTGCACCGTGGAACGCCAGCCGTAGCCGTTGGCCCGCTCGAAGTCCCTCGTCAGCTGATCGTACTGACTGCCCAGGCGGTGCAGGAGCGTCTCGTCGTGGCCCACGTCAGCCATCTGCTCTTCCAGGGCGCGCAGCTGCCGCTCCATTTCCACCACCGGCTCAAATACGCTCTCCAGCTCCTCCAGCACCGTGCGGCCCTCGCCCACCTCGCCCTGCTGGGCAAGATACCCCAGCTTCAGGCCCTTCTGCATGGTGATGGCGCCGCCGTCGGCTGTTTCCAGCCCGGCGATAATCTTCATCAGCGTGGACTTGCCGCAGCCGTTGACGCCCACCAGGCCCATGCGCTGGCCGTCCTGCAGCACCAGGGACGCGTCCCGCAGCACCTCGTTGGTGCCGAAGCTTTTCTTAACGCCCTGCAGGGATAAAAGGATCATGGCTTCACCATCCGTTCGTCATTGAGCAGGCGCAGGCTGTCCGCCAGATCGCCGCGGGTCATGCCGCAGGCGGACAGACGCGCCTCGTCCAGGCCGTCGTACAGGGCGGACAGGGCCGCCCGATGCTTCTCTTTTCCCGCCGGGGGCAGCGTCTCCCACAGGAAGAACGCCGCGTTGTCCATCAGGTCATACCGCCCGCCCTCCCGAAAGAAGGCAGCGCAGGCCAGCAAGTCCTCCGCCGTGAGTAACGGCAGCGACGCGCGCAGCAATCCATCCAGCTGGGCAGCCAGCGCGCTTGCGGCCTCCGGCCCATCCGCCGAGGCCAGCAGCAGCCGCAGGCTCCGGGCCTGCAGCGTCGCGGCGTCGTCCTCATCGGACAGGGCCGTCTCCGCACAGGCGGACAGCAGCATGCTCAGGCGCAGAAGCGTCTCCCGGGGCAGGAGGGCGCGCAGGCTGTCCTCGTCCAGGGTGCGGGCTGCCTTCAACGAGAGCCCGCACTGGGCACGGCAGGCCGCGTCCAGCATCCCCAGGCGGATTTCCTCCGTGGCCGCGTCCCGCAGGGCCCGCAGCATCCGCCCCATCTCCGCAATCACGCGGAGGATATAATCCCGTTCATACAGCATTCACAACAGCTCCGGCAGATACGCCAGCGCGGCGCACACAATCGCCAGCGCGCACATCAGCCCCTCGGGCAGACCCATCCGCCCGTGCCGCCCGTGCCAGGGAATCCCCCCGGCCATCCACAGTCCCGCCGCCGCCAGCAGCAGTCCCAAGGGTGCGGACACGCCCAGGCTCACCGGCAGCGCGGGGGTCAGCAGCGCCATGGCATTGTATCCAAGGTGCAAAAGCATGCACACCCGCAGCATTCCCCAGCGCAGCAAGCACAGCCCTGCCAGCAGGCTGATGGCCAAATGCGCCGGAAGCCCCGCCAGGGAGCCGTGCATCAGTGCAAACAGCAGCGTGGACAGAGCCAGCGCAGTACCCCGGGAGGCCGCGTCCGTCAGGCCCGTCAGCACGCCGCCCCGGAAGAAGGCCTCCTCGCACAGGGCAGGCGCGACGCACAGCGCCAGTACCGCCAGCAGCCATTGTGCCTCGTTCTCCGGCAGGGACAGGGCGCTCAGCGGCGCGCCCGTCCAGTCAGTCCACAGGGCCGTCACCGGGGACAGGGCCAGCTGTGCCGCCGCGCCCAGCAGCAGCGCCGCCACGCACGGCCCCAGGCATCGCCTGCGCACCGGCTGACCCGACATGCGGAAGGGCCGCAGCAGCAACGCGGGAAGCCCCCACAAAAGGGCCTCCTGCAGGCACAGCCGGGCATAGAAAATCGCCGGATCCGCCACAGGCACCAGATCCAGCGCAAGCCCCACCGGCACACGCAGGGCCATCAGCGCCAGGGTCAGGAGCATCGCCCGTCCGGCGCGCGCCGTCAGCCAGGCGGGGCGGCGCGTGATCAGCGCAGTCACGGGGTCAGGCACCTTCCTTCAGGGTGTACACGCCGCCCACCCGGTCACGCCAGGCCAGGTCGATGGACAGATCCTTCCCCAGCCGCACGCCCGCCTCCTCCGCGCGGTTCTCCGCCACGGACAGGGCCAGATCGGGGGTGTTGTTCTCCCCGCTCAGGTGTCCCAGGATGATATGATGCACCCCCGTCTCCATCAGCTGGAGCATGGCCTGGGCGCAGCTTTCGTTGCTCAGGTGGCCGTGGTTGCTGAGGATGCGCTGCTTGAGTCTGGCGGAATAATGAGGATTGCGCATGAGCATGTCCGGGTCGTGGTTGCTCTCCAGCAGCACCAGGGAGCTGCCCCCCACGGCCTCCCGCACCCCCTTGGAGAAATACCCCAGGTCGGTGGCGGTGGCGATGCTGGCCTGTCCGCCCCAGAGCCGGTAGCCCACGGGATCCGCCGCGTCGTGGGGGATGGCGAAGGGCATGACGCCGATATCCCCCAGGTAGAAGTCCTGACGCTTGTCAAAGGTGCGGCGCAGCCCCGGGGGAATCTCCCCCACCTTGCCGTCCATGGCAAGCCAGGTGTCCTCCGTGGCGTACACCGGCACCCGGTAGCGGCGGCAGAGCACCCCCGCCCCGGCGATGTGGTCGCTGTGCTCGTGGGTGATGAGCACCCCGTCCAGCGTGGCGGGATCCACCCCGATCAGCTCCAGCGCGGAGGCCACCGTTTTCCCCGGCTTGCCCGCGTCAATCAGCAGCCGCGTCGCGCCATACTGCACGAACAGCGCATTGCCGCTGGAGCCGGAGTACAGGGGACAGAAGATCATATCCATGCAGTCACATGTTCCCTTTCGCTATCACAGATCCAGATGCTTGGCCACCCGCTCGCTCTCAGGGGGCGGGGTCATGTAATCCGGGCCGAAGAGGATGGTCAGCACCTCGTCCCAGCGGGCGGGGATGAGCACCTGCACGTCCTCAAAGGGCACAGTGATCTTCTCCGCGAACTGCTCCGGGCGCCAGATGTGCATCATCAGCTCAAACGCGCCGTTGGACATGCACAGCTCGTCCCCCGTTTTCACCCGGGTGGAGATCCGCTCGTACTGCCGGGTCTTCCAGGCGGTGGTGAAGGGCAGGCCCAGCACATGGGTGCCGAAAAGCAGCACCTTGTTCTTGAAATTGAAGCGGCTGTAATCCACGTTGCGCTTGAGCATCCCCTGGAGGATGTGCAGCTCCAGGAACCAAAGCTTCCGCTTCCAGCCCGCTGCCGGCACCCTGTCCAGGATGAAGAAGTCCGTGAAGGCCGCGGCCTTCTCCGGATCCCGGTTCATCACCCGGGGGGTCCAGGTGTTCAGGTAGGTCAGCTCGAACTTCCTGTCGCACTCCTGGGGGTAGACCCGGCGGAACTTCTCGAACTCCTCCCGGGTCATCAGCAGGTCGATATCGTCGTCCCAGGGGATGAAGCCCTTGTGCCGCACCGCCCCCAGCAGGGACCCGCACATCATGTTGTATTCAATGCCGTGGGCCTGGCACACGCGGGTGATGTCCCGCAGCTGCTCCATAAGCTCCGCGTGAATTTCGTCCAGGGTCAGCTTGGTTTCCTCCATGGGCATCTTCTCCCTTTCTCACTGATGCTCCGCCAGCCATGCAAGCGTCCGCTCACAGATGGCCCGGTCGTCCATGCGGTACTGGCCCCGCAGATACTGCTGCGTCCCTACGATGCAGGAGTACACGTCCTCCATGCCGATGCGATGCACCCGGCAGGGCATCCCCGTCTCCGCGATGACCTCGCACACCGCCGAGCCGAAGCCGCCCACGATGCTGTGCTCCTCCACCGTGACCAGGTGCCGGAACCGCCCGGCCAGCTCCATGAGTTTCTCCCGGTCAATGGGCTTCAGGCAGGGGAAGGACACCACCTCCGCCGACACGCCCTGCTCCTGGAGGAGCCTGGCCGCGCTGACGGTCTGGGTCAGGATACCTCCCGCCGAGAGCAGCGCCACGTCCGTGCCCTGGCGCAGGGTCAGCGCCCGGGGCAGCGTCCAGTCCGCTACTTCGCCGTCATGGAGCATGGGCTCCCCGCCACGGCCCAGGCGCAGGTAGCAGGTGCCGGAGGTGCGCAGCATCACAGGCACCACAGCCTCCACCTCCGCAGGATCGCCGGGGGTGAACACCGTCACCCCGGGCAGGGCCCGCAGCACCGCCATGTCCTCCGTGGCGTGGTGGCTCATGCCCAGGCTGCCGTAGACAAACCCGCCGCCCACGCACACAATCTTGACGTTCGCGTCGTGGTAGGCGCAGTCGTTGCGGATCTGCTCGATGCAGCGCAGGGTGGGAAAGTTGCCGATGGAATAGGTCAGCACGGTGCGGCCCGTCCGGGCCAGGCCCGCCGCCAGGCCCGTCATGCCCTGCTCGGCGATGCCCGCGTTGACAAACTGGTCGGGGTACGTCTCCCAGAAGGGCTTCAGTACGCCGAAGCCCAGGTCGCCGGTGATCAGCGTCAGGCGGGGATCGGCGGCGGCTTCGCGCATCAGCGCGCGGACAAATGCGTCTCTCACGGTCTTTGCGCCTCCAGTTCCTTCAGGGCCGCGTCGTATTCCTCCCCCTGGGGAGTGCGGTAGTGCCAGAGAATGTCGTTCTCCATGAAGGACACGCCCTTGCCCTTGGTGGTTTCGGCAATGATGACGCTGGGCTTTCCGCCGCCCAGGTTGCTTTTCGCCCGTGCGAAGGCCGCCTGCAGCGCGGTCACGTCATGGCCGTCCGCCACCTGCACCTGCCAGCCAAAGTCCCGCCACTTGTCCGCAAATGGCTCCAGGGCGATGGTCTTTTCACAGAAGTCGAGGGACTGCATCCTGTTGTGATCCACCACGGCGATCAGGTTGTCCAGCCCGTACTGGTGGGCCTGCAGCGCGGCCTCCCACACGGATCCCTCGTCGCACTCGCCGTCCCCCAGGATCACATACGTCCGCCAGGGGGCCTTGTCCATCTTCGCGCCCAGGGCCATGCCCGCGCCCACCGCAAGCCCGTGACCCAGGCTGCCGGTGGAAAACTCCACCCCCGGCACGCCCTTGTGGCTCACATGCCCGGAGAGCCGGGAGCCGTTGGCATAGTGGGTCTTCAGCTCCTCCACGGGGAAGAACCCCCGCTCCGCCAGCGCGGCGTACACCGCTGCGCCCGCGTGGCCCTTGGAGAGAATCAGCCGGTCCCGATCCGGCATGGCGGGGTCGGCGGGGTTCACGTTCATTACGCCCGTGTACAGCACCGCCATGATCTCCGCCACGGAGAAGATCGCGCCGATGTGGCTGCCACGGCTCAGGTGGGTCATCTCCAGCCCGTGGCGGCGGATCAGCCACGCCAGCACTCTGGGGTCGGAGGCGTCGATGGGCTGCCCCGCGAAGGCCGCGTGGGTCTTTTCCTCATAGGAACGGTATTCGCTCATTTCGCGCTCCCCTTTTCCTCGGCCATCTTCTTCGCCTTGCCGAACACGCCCCCGATGGTCTCGAAGAACAGCCCTGCGTCCAGCAGGAAGGACTGGTTCTTCGCATACTCCACCCGCAGGCGGTTCTTCTCCGGCAGGATGTACTTCTCGAAGTTCTCCACGGGATTCTCCGTGCCGACGATTTCATCCTGGGCGATGTAGACAATGCTGGAGCGGTCGGTGATGCCGGGGCGCACCCAGAGGATGCACTCCTGCTCCTTCGTGTACTGGGTGGTGTAGAGCAGCAGCTCCGGCCTCGGCCCCACGAAGGACATTTCCCCCTTGAGGATGTTGAACAGCTGGGGCAGCTCGTCCAGCTTGAGGCGGCGCATGATTTTTCCGGCGCGGGTGACGCGGCTGTCATTGAGGGCCGTGCAGCCGCCGGACTTGTCCGCGTCCACCACCATGGAGCGGAATTTCATGATGTAGAATGGCTTGTTGTGATAGCCGCCCCGCAGTGCGCGGTAGATCACCGGGCCGGGGGAATCCAGCTTGACCCACACCGCCAGGGGGATCATGATGATCAGCCCGGGAATCAGCAGCACCAGCGCCAGCAGGAAGTCCAGCACGCGCTTGACCACCTTGCTGTAAAAGGGGTGGGACAGCGGACCGTCCCACCGGGGAAGATTGTCGTATTGCTCGTTGGGCATGGGGAAGCCTCCTTGGCATGGCCTGCCGCAGTCGCATCGTCTGCGGTGCGGGGTGTGATTACTGCTGCTCGCCCAGCTGCATCAGCAGCTCGTTGAGGTGCTCCAGCTCCTCCTGGGAGTAGTACTGCAGGACGATCTTGCCCTTCTTCGCGCTGCCGGTGAGGGTGGCGCGAACGCCCAGGGTCTCCCGGACGCGGCTCTCCAGCTCGCTGAGCTCGGCGGGCAGGGCGCGGGGCTTGGGCAGGGGCTTGGCAGGGGCCTCCGTCTGCTTCTTCAGGGCGGCGGCGGTCTGCTCCAGCTGGCGCACGCTCCAGCCATTCTGGATGGTCTTCTGGGCCAGCTCCAGCTTGACGTTATCATTGTCCAGGCCCGCCAGCACCCGGGCATGGCCTGCGGACAGGGAGCCCGTGCGGATCTGCTCCACCACCGCGTCCGGCAGCGTCAGCAGGCGCAGCAGGTTGGCCACGGCAGGGCGGCTCTTGCTCAGGCGGTTGGCCACGGCCTCCTGGGTGTAGCCGCACTGCTGCATCAGCGCACGGATACCCATGGCGGTGTCGATGGGGTTCAGGTCCTCACGTTGCAGGTTCTCGATCAGGGCGATCTCCATCTGCTGGATCACGTCCATGTCCCGCACGATGCAGGGCACCGTTTCCAGACCCGCCTGCCGCGCGGCCCGCCAGCGACGTTCGCCGGCCACGATCTGATACCGTCCGCCGCTCTGGGGCGTGACCAGCAGGGGCTGCAGCACACCCTGATCCCGGATGGACTGGGCCAGCTGGGCGATACTCTCCTCCTGGAAAACCCGCCGGGGCTGATCGGGGTTGGGATCAATGTCGCCAATGGCGATCTCCTGACCCGCGCCCAGGCTTTCGTCGGCTTCCGGCAGCAGTGCGTCCAGGCCCCTGCCCAGGCCCCGATTCTTCTTCGCCATAATAACGCTCCTCTATCGTCTCACCCCTTCCACGCGCTGCTCGGCGTGGCCGAAGGGATGCATCCTGATCGCGAGATGGGTGTCGAGAGGGCTGAAAGCCCTTCGCGGGGTTGTCAGGGGCGGCTCCCCTGACCGTCACTTCCTGTTGCGGTCCAGCACTTCCTGGGCCAGGGCGCGGTAGGCCACCGCACCGGCGGAGCGGCCATCGTAAATGTGAATGGGTTCGCCGTGGGAGGGCGCCTCGCCCAGGCGCACGGAGCGGGGAATCGTGGTGGCGAACACCTTCCTGCGGAAGTGCTTCTTCACCTGATCCACCACCTGCAAGCCCAGGTTGGTGCGGCCGTCCAGCATGGTCAGCAGCACGCCCTCCACGTCGATATGGGGGTTGATGGTGCGCTTGACCCGGTTGATGGTGTTCATCAGACTGGTGACGCCCTCCAGGGCGTAGTACTCGCACTGGATGGGAATCAGCACCGAATCCGCCGCTGCCAGCGCGTTGAGCGTTAAAAGCGACAGAGAGGGCGGACAGTCGATGAAGATGAAGTCATAATCCTTCTGCACGGTGGCCAGCGCGGTCTTGAGGCGGAATTCCCGCTTCTCCATGGACACCAGCTCCAGCTCCGCCCCCGCCAGGCGGATGTCCGACCCGGCAATGGACAGATTCCTGTACGGCGTCTCCTGAATGCAGTCCCGCAGGGCAATCCGGCCCAGCAGCGCCTCGTAGACGCTGTTGTCCTCCACCGTCATGCCCAGGCCTGAGGTGGTGTTGCCCTGAGGATCCAGATCCACCACCAGTACCTTCTGGCCCATGTCCGCCAGAATCGCCGTCAGGTTCACGGAGGTCGTGGTCTTGCCCACGCCGCCCTTCTGATTCGTTATCGCAATGATCTTCGCCATGATCGTTCTCCCGTCTGTTACCTTGGCATATGCATACAGTTTATTATATCGCCTGCCGTTCCAAATGTAAAGTGGGGTTTCGCCCCATTTCCCGCGATTGAGGTAGTCGCCTTCGTTCAGGCTGAACGCGCGTAAGGCAAGCGCAGGTACACCGCACTCAAGCGCGCGCACCAAAAAACCTTCCCCGGCGGGGAAGGTGTCGCGGCGAAAGCCGTGACGGATGGGGGGAGCCCGGCATGTTTCGCGTCGCGGCGCGCCCAATGAAAAGGGTCGAAGACCCCGAGGCGTGACCCCCGCAAGCCGCAGGTCAGCCCCACGCGCATGTACTGTGGCCGAAGAGGCGCAACCCAATCGCGTGCCGGGTGTGGGCACTGCCCACCGTGCCGGGTGCGGGCACTGCCCGCCCTTCCCCGGCGGGGAAGGTGTCGCGGCGGAAGCCGTGACGGATGGGGGGAGCTCGGCATGTTTCGCGTCGCGGCGCGCCCTTCGCGCGCCGTGACCCCCGCAAGCCCGGCGCACCCGCCGTGCGCCGGGCCTCCGCGCAAGTCGCAAGCTGGCCCCACGCGTGTTCAGCATGACCGAAGGCGCGCAACCCAATCGCGCGCCGGGTGCGGGCACTGCCCGCTCAGTCTCTCTGAATAATGCTGGACAGGTTCTCCACAATCGCCTTGGTGATCCAGGGCTTGTTCATGGTGTAAAGATGAATGTTCGTGATGCCGTTGGCCACCAGGTCGATGATCTGCTCCGTGGCGTAGGCAATGCCCGCCTGGGTCATGGCCGCGGGATCATCCCCGAAGCGATCCGCTATGGCCGCAAACCGCGGCGGCATGATGGAGCCGGACAGCTTCACCGCACGATCCACCTGCCTCGCGTCGCAGATGGGCATGATGCCCGCGCATACCGGCACGTCAATCCCCGCCCGCAGCGCCCGGTAGAGGAAGTTGTACAGGATGCTGTTGTCAAAGAACATCTGCGTGGTCAGGAAGTCCACGCCCGCATCCACCTTGCGCTTGAGGTGCTCCATGTCCATCCGCCGGGAGCCGCTCTCCGGGTGTCCCTCCGGGTAGCAAGCCGCGCCCACGCAGAAATCCCCCTGGGTGTGGATGTACTCCACCAGCTCCGAGGCGTAGGTGAAGTCCTTGCAGGGCTCGCCCTCCTTCGGCAGATCCCCCCGCAGGGCCAGCACGTTCTCCATGCCCGCTGCCTTCATGTCGGCAAGCACCTGCGTCACATGCTCCCGTGAGGACTGCACGCAGGTCAGGTGGCACAGGGGCGTCACCCCCGCATCCGCCACCGCCCGGGCAATGGCCAGGGTGTGTCCCGGCGTGCTCCCCGCCGCACCGTAGGTCACCGACATGAACGACGGCCGCAGCGAGGCGATCTCCGCGGCCACTTTCGAGGCTTGGGCAATACCGTCAAACTTCTTGGGCGGGAACACCTCGCAGGACAGATGCACCCGGTTGTCGTGAAGAATGTCCGAAATACGCTTCATTGAAGTGAACTCCTTTCCTGCGACATGAACAAGGGGGAGGATGCGCCGTCAGCCCTTCGATCCCCGGCGAAGCAGCGGACGGATCTTTTCCCACCGGGAGGCCTCCTCCTCCCGGCTGGTCAGGGCAAGGGTAAGCAGCTCCCGCCGCGCGGGCAGCTCAATGAGCTGGAACAGCCCCGGATGCTTCTGCGTCAGCTCCTGCCACAATGCGGCTTCCTCCGGCAGACGTCTGTCCCGCTTCCAGGCTGCCTGACACAGCCCGGTGATCTCCCGGCAAAGGGGCAGTACCTGCTCCTGGGGCATCACGATCATGGACGTGTCCACCTGCCCGTCCATCACCGCCAGGGTGATCCGGTCGGTACACAGCTCCGCCCAGTCCAGCGCCGCCCTCTCATACACCGGATAGCGCAGATAGCCGAAGTCCACCCAGATGTAGTGGCTGTGGCCCAGCATCTTCTCCCGGCTCTGGGCCAGGAGGAAGGGCTTGCACAGGCGGACGTAGTTCAGCATCTCCTCCGGGGGCAGGTTCTCCCCCGCCTGCAGGCCGTAGCGCTGCTTGTACTCCAGGACGTTCGGGTGCGCCGCTACCAGCTGGCGGCATACCGCCCCGTCCGCATAGCACAAAAGCGCCAGGTTCTTCAGCCGCGCCAGACGGCCGAACCAGCTCATCTGCTCCTCCCGCAGATTCTCCGTCGGCTGGGGCAGGGTCAGGAAGGCCGTCACGCACAAAGGGGTCAGCTTCGAGCGGCGCAGGGACGCTTCCCGCAGCGCCTCCCGCAATCGCACGCGAACCGGCACCCGCATGGGGAAGTTCAGATCCGCCGTGAACACGCCCTGCCGCGCCATGGCCGACAGCTGCCGGGCCGCAAACCGCAGCCCGAAGCGCTTCTCAAACCGGCTTACCCCGCCGCAGGCCTGCTCCGCCTCAGGATCCACCGTCTCGGGCGGAAGCTCCATATCCCATTCCACCCGGATCAGCGGGCGGTGCAGGGTGTGGATCTCCCACTTGCCCCGGAAGGCCCGCAGGAACATGGGCGACGGGCTCTCCTGGGCCATATCCCGAAAGAATCCCGCCGGCCCAAAGCAAAAGTCCCGGTGTACAAACGCGCTTCGCTGTGGCACCCGGGCATAGCGCAGAGCCGTGCCCCGGTGGAAGCACAGCCGCCCCTCCGGGTCGAAGCCCTCCGCCGCCACGGGGTACACCGCGTCCACGGGATCCATGGGCCGGGGCAGATAGCCCGTCAGCACCGCGGAGGTCAGGCCGTCGCGGCCGCACTGGCGCAGCACGCGCATCAGGCCCTCGTCCCAGCCGCGGACAAAGCGCATGGCCGGGTTCGCCATGAGGATGTACCCCTCCCCCTGCCACAGGGCGTCCACCTCCCGCCAGGCGTCCACGCCGGGGCAGAGGTACTGAACCGAGCCCAGGGCGCGCATGGCCTCCATGTCCTCCTCCCCCGGCTCCTCCATCAGCGACAGGCCAAAGGTCAGCCGCGCGGGGAGGGCAGCGTTCTCCGCCGCGCTGCACAGGGCCTCGCAGGCGTCGGCGTAGCAGGGGGATGTGATCAGCAGCAGGATGCGTTCCATGCCAGGTTTCCTCCCTCGGATCAGACTGAATGGGTTCATCGCCGCAGGAAATGCCGTCCCAGCAGCGACAGGCCGTAGCACACCGCGGCGTAAAGCACGATGGCCGCACCCGCGCTGGTATCCCAGGCATAGGCGGACAGAAGCCCCGCAATGCCGCTGCCCAGGGCGATCAGCACACTGAAAAGCGCATGCTGGCGGCTGTTGCGGGCCAGGTTGCGCCCGGCGGCGGCGGGGAGAATCAGCAGCGCGTTGATGAGCATCACGCCCACCCAGCGGATGGCCAGCATCACCGCCACCGCCACCAGCACCACGAACGCGCACTCCACCAGGCTGGTATGCACGCCCCGGCTGCGGGCCAGGGAGGCGTTCACCCCGGAGAGCAGGAGGCTGTTGTACATGACCATCCACAGGATCACCCCGCCGATGAGCGCGCACAGAAGCCACAGAAGATCCGTAGGCGTCACGGCCAGCACGTCGCCAATGAGCAGGGAGGAGTACTTCGCGAACCCGCCGCCCCGGCTGAGGATCAGAAGGCCCGCCGCGATGGACGTGGAGGAAAAGACGGAAATCACCGTATCGGTGGAGGTGGCGCCGGTCTGCTTGATGCGGCAGATGAGGATCGCCCACACCACGCCGAAAACCAGCATGCTCAAAAGGTCGTTGCTGACCCCCAGCACGATACCCAGGCCGATGCCCGTCAGCGCGCTGTGGCCCAGCGCGTCGGAGAAGAAGGCCAGCTGCTGGTTGACCGCCATGGTACCCAGCAGCCCCAGCAGGGGCGTAAGCAGGAGGATGGCCAGGAAGGCGTTCTTCATGAAGGTGAACTGCAGCGCCTCGATGGGCAGGATGGTGTCCAGCAGCGCGTAGATGGCGTTCATCACAGGCTCTCCTCCTTTCCCGTGCCGAACACGGCGGCGAATTCATCCGTGGCGAAAACCGCCTCCGGGGTGCCCTGGCACAGGACGCTCTTGTCCAGCAGCACCACATGGTCGGCGTATTCCCGCACCAGGCGCAGGTCATGGCTCACCAGCAGGATCGCCATGTGATGGGTTTCCTTCAGCCGCAGCACCGTGTCCAGGAACATCTGCAGCCCGTTCTGATCCACGCCGGAGACGGGCTCGTCCAGCACCAGCAGATCCGGCGCGGGGCTCAGCGCCAGGGCCAGCAGCACCCGCTGCAATTCGCCCCCGGAGCAGCGTCCCAGCTGCCGCTGGGCCAGTCCCCCCGCCTCCACCATGTCGAGGGCCTCCTGCACCCTGCGCCGGGTGGCGCGGCTGACCCCCGTCCATACCGGCCGCCTCGTGAAGGCCGAGGCCAGGAAGTCCTCCACCGTCAGGGGCATCTCCCGGTCAAAGAGCAGGTGCTGGGGCACGTAGCCGATGCGCACATGGGGGATATCCCGCCCGTGGTCGTCCACATGGCGGATGGCCCCGCTGTGGGGCAATTCCCCCAGCAGCGCCCGCACCAGGGTGGTCTTGCCCGCGCCGTTCTGGCCGATGAGCACGGTCAGCTGCCCGCAGTGGACGTGCATGGACACGTCCTGCAGAAGCGTCTGCCCGCCCCGCTGCACGGACACATGCTCCAGCCCGATATGACAAAGGGAACAACGATGCTCCGACATAAAAGCCTCCTTCAAATCCTACCGGTGCGCAGTCTTTTCCATGGTAACGCTGACATTATAGCACACATCGCCCGGCAAAGGAAACGGTTTTTCCGCATTCCGGCAGGACTTGACGCTTCCGGCGGCGTATAAAAGGAAGAGAATCTTCCCAATTGAGCATCAAGGAGGGCTTGCCATGATTGCGCTGGCTTGCGACCATACCGGCATTGAGCTGAAGAAGGAAATCATGAAGCTGCTGGACAGCATGAACCTGACCTACAAGGATTTTGGCACCAATGAGGCCGTTTCCTGCGATTACCCCATCTACGGCTATCGCGCCGCCAGGGCTGTGGCGGACGGCGAGTGCGACCGGGGCATCCTGATCTGCGGCACGGGCATTGGCATCGGCATCGCCGCCAGCAAGGTCAAAGGCGTGCGGGTGTGCACCTGCTCGGACGTGTACAGCGCGGAGCTGAGCAAGCGCCACAACAACAGCAACATCCTCACCATGGGCGCGCGGGTGGTGGGCGTTGATCTGGCGAAGATGATCGCCACCCACTGGCTGACGGCGGAGTTCGAGGGCGGGCGGCACCAGCGGCGCATTGACATGATTGCCGCCATCGAGAACGGCGAGGAGCTGTGAGCATGTTCATTGCAGACACCCATGCGGACACGCTTTTCGCCATGGGCGTGGCCCACGCGACGAAGCTGGCCGTCACCCCCGAGCGGCTGCGCCGGGGCGGCGTGACCCTTCAAACGCTGGCCCTGTGGACGGGCCCCGAGGGCAACAAGAGCGACGTGGAGGCCATTGTTCAGGCGGAGCTGGCCCAGCTGCCCGCCCTGGAAGCGGCAGGTCTGCGGCAGGTGGACGATCCCGCCCAGGCCCGGGAGGGCGAAAGCTGCTTCATGCTCTCAGTGGAGGGCGGCGAGGTCTTCGAGGCGGGGCTGCACACGGTGGAGGCCTGGCGCAAGCGGGGCGTGCGCATGGCCGCCCTGACCTGGAACAACGACAATCTTCTGGGGCATCCTGCCAAGTCCGGCAGCGACGAGGGGCTGACGGCCTACGGCATCCAGGCGGCGCGGGAGATGCAGCGTCTGGGCATGGCTGTGGACGTGTCCCACCTGAATGAGGCGGGCTTCTGGGATTTGTTCGCCAGGGGGAGCCGTCCGCCCATGGCCAGCCACTCCTGTGTGCGGAGCCTGTGCGACCACTTCCGCAATCTGAATGACGATCAGATAGAGGCCATGGTTCAGTACGGCGGGTACATTGGTGTGAATTTCTATCCCGCCTTCCTGTCGGAGGACGGCAAGGCCACCGCCCGCACGGTGGCGGAGCACATTGACTACATCTGCCAGATGGGCGGCGCGGAGATTGTGGGCCTGGGCAGCGACTTTGACGGCATTGAGTATGCGCCCCGGAGGCTGGAACATCCCGGGGATCTGCCCAACCTGTTCAACGAGCTGCGCCGCATGGGATACAGCGAGGAAGCGCTCGCGGGCATTTCGGGAGGCAATCTGCGGGCGTATTTCCAGCGGATTCAGTGAGGTGACGCGGCGGACAGGCTGTTCCGCTGCATACAGCCTTCCCCTTTGGGGAAGGTGGCCGAGCGAAGCGAGGTCGGATGAGGTCGTTCCCCTCCGGCACCACGCAGTCCGTGTTGGGTGTGGGCGTTCCTGTGCGGCTTGGCTCAACCTGCCGTTTCCAACGCGGGCGGCCTTCGGTGCCTGCTCGGAAACTCTGTTGGCTTCGAAGGGGACGCTGGGCTGTCGCGACATCCCTGCGCAGGGGCTAACGCCGCCCCTGCACCCGCGCAAGGGGTTTCACCCCTTGACCCGTTTCCGCTGGCGCGATCCCCTGGGGCAGACTTCACCTGCGCCCCTTGATCCTTTTTCGCTTCGCGTTCCCTTGGTGTTTTTCGCTTGTGGTTCCGGTCATACTATGGCCGGAACTTTTTCTTTTTTGGAGGCATCACATGATCCGCACGGAAAACCTGTCCAAGCGCTATGACCTTTCCGGCGACAGTCTGGAGGCGCTGCACGGCGTGACGCTGCACATCCGCCAGGGGGAATACGCCGCCATCGTGGGGCCCAGCGGCTCGGGCAAGAGCACGCTGATGAACATCCTGGGCTGCCTGGACGCGCCCACCTCCGGCTCCTACCGCCTTCACGGGCGGGACGTGTCCACCCTCACCCCGGCGGAGCTGGCCCGGGTGCGTGGGGAGGAGATCGGCTTTGTGTTCCAGGGGTTCCAGCTTTTGCCCCGGCTCACCGCAGTGGAGAACGTGGCGCTGCCGCTGCTCTTGTGCGGCATGCCCGCCGCCCGGCGGCTGGAGCGTGCGTCCGACCTGCTGCGTCAGGTGGGGCTGGGAGACCGGCTGCACCACCGGCCCAGCCAGCTCTCCGGCGGGCAGCAGCAGCGGGTGGCCATTGCCCGCGCCCTGGCCCGGGATCCCGCGGTACTCCTGGCGGACGAGCCCACCGGCAACCTGGACGCCGCCGCCACCGGGGAGGTGCTGGCCCTGCTGGAGGCCCTCAACCGCCAGGGGCGGACGGTGGTGCTCATCACCCATGATGGCCAGGTAGCCCGCCGGGCGGGGCGGCAGCTGTGCATTTCCGGCGGCCGGCTGACGGAATTCAGTCGTCTGTGACAGATTCCCCGCTAATTTTGTGACGATTTGATTGCATTTCCGCTTGATTTTTCTTACAATTCAGCGTACAATCTACATAGTATCTTTATATACTCATGCAGGACGGGAAGGTGGTACCATGGGGAAGCGCATTTTATTGGTGGATGACGAGCCCTTGATCCTCAAGGGTTTGAAATATACGCTGGAGCAGGAAGGCTACGAAACGGACAGCGCCATGGACGGCGAGGAAGCGCTGGCCAAGTTTTTCGCGCAGCCCTATGATATGATCCTCCTGGACGTGATGCTGCCCAAGCTGGACGGCATCAGTGTGTGCCAGCGCATCCGCGAGCATTCCAACGTGCCCATCATCATGCTCACCGCCAAAGGTGAGGACATGGACAAAATTCTGGGGCTGGAGTACGGCGCGGACGATTACATGACCAAGCCCTTCAACATCCTGGAGGTCAAGGCCCGCATCAAGACCATCCTGCGCCGGGCAGGGGGCGCGCAGCCCGCGGAGGAGAAGAAGATCATCCGCGTGCGGGACATGGAGGTCAACCTGGTCAAGCGCACGGTGACCCTGGCCGGGCGCGAGGTGAAGCTGACGGCCAAGGAATTCGACCTTCTGCAGCTGTTCATGACCAACCGGGGCAAGGTTTTCAGCCGGGAGCAGATGCTGGAAACCGTCTGGAAGTACGATTACACCGGCGACGCCCGCACCGTGGACGTGCACATCCGCCGCCTGAGGGAGAAGATCGAGCGCAACACCTCCCAGCCGGAGTTCATCTTCACCAAGTGGGGAGTTGGTTACTATTTCACGGACAAGGACTAAGCGTCTGCCCTTTGCCAGCATTCGGTGGAAGATCCTGCTGGCCTTTCTGGTGATTGTGGGCGTATCCTTTGCCGTCATGGCCTCCTCCCTGACCAATGTTGTCAGCGATTATCTGTATGAGCAGCGCATCCGCGAGGACAGCCTATCCGTTGAGAAGCTGGCCTCGACGGCTGCGCCTCTTTTTGCGTCCGCCCGCACATCAGCCCTGACCGAGTCTCTCATTTCCGCCTCGGGCGAGATGGGTGGGCGGCTGATCGTGGTGGACAGGGACGGCAAGGTGCAGGCCGACAGCTACGCGCAGCTGTGCGGCGTGCGGCTGCAGCTGCCGGAGGTACTGGCCGTGCTCACCGGGGGACAGACCGGCTCCTGGGGCATCCACGAGACGGACGGCGCGGCCCTGGAGGGCGACGGCGGCCAGTACGTGGCCATTGTCAGCGCGGCGCTGACAGCCGAGGGTGAGACCATCGGCGTAATGGTGTTCGTCAGCCCCGTGCAGGAGATGATGGAGAGCCTCAGCCGGGTGCAGCGGCAGCTGATCTCAGTGTTCCTGGCGGTGGCCCTGGCCGCCCTGACCGTGGCGCTGATCTTCTCCCAGGTGATCACCCGGCCCATCTCCGCCCTGACGGCCTCCATCCGCAAGATGGCCAAGGGCGACCTGTCCGTGCGCGTGAAGGAGCGGGGCTCGGGCGAATTGCGGGAGCTGGCGGTCAGCTACAACGCCATGGCCCAGCAGCTGGAGAGCATCGACCAGTCCCGCAGCCAGTTCGTCTCCAACGCCTCCCATGAGCTGAAGACGCCCCTGGCCACCATGAAGATTCTGCTGGAGACGCTGATCTACCAGCCGGAGATGCCATCCGAGCTCCGGGGCGAGTTCATGCAGGACATGAACCACGAGATCGACCGGCTGACCAGTATCATCACAGACCTGCTGACCCTGACCCAGAGCGACAGCCACACCCTGTCCATGCATGTGGAGAGCGTGGACTTCTCCGCCTTGGCGGAGGAGACCCTGCGCCTGCTGATGCCCACCGCCGAGCAGCGGGGCCAGCAGCTGCTCAGCCGCATCGAGCCGGGCTGCATTCTGCCGGCCGACCGCTCCAAGCTCAGCCAGATCGTCTACAACCTGACTGAGAACGCCCTCAAGTATACCCCTGACGGCGGGCGCATTGCCGTGTCCCTCACCACAGGCGGAGGCGAGGCCATCCTCACCGTGGAGGACAACGGCGTGGGCATCCCCAAGGAGGATCAGGCCCACATCTTCGACCGCTTCTACCGGGTGGACAAGGCCCGCTCCCGGGAAACCGGCGGCACGGGCCTGGGACTGTCCATCGTGCGGCAGATGGTGACGCTCCACGGCGGCGTGATCTCCGTGGAGAGCCAGCCCGGCAAGGGCAGCCGCTTCATCGTCCGCATTCCGCTGACGCGAAAGGAGGGGAAGGCATGAAACGCACCCGCGCCATGAGGGCCGCGCTTGCCCTGCTGCTGGCCCTGACCGCAGCCCTGCTGGGCGCATGCAGCCTGGGCGGCGGTACGCCCGTCTCCCCTGCGCCCTCCTCCACCGTGCCTGCGGCGGAGGCTCCCGCGGAAATGCAGCGGCAGGGCACTGCCACGCTGTACTTCCGCTACCTGGACGAGCCCTACCTGGCCCCGGAGACCCGCGTGGTCAACCAGACCCCCAGCCGACCCTACGAGCAGGTACTCATCAGCGCGCTGCTTTCCGGACCCACCGGCCATGACCTGACTGCCCTGTTTCCCACGGGTACCCGGGTGATTTCCACCACCCGGCAGGGACGGACGCTGTTCGTCACCTTCAGCCAGGAGCTGCTGGGCGCCTACGCCGACGAGCCCGATACCTGGGCCTCCGACCCCGCCTGGCAGGCGGAGGTTCCCCTGCGCCGCCTTCTGTGCATGCAGAGCATCGTCGCCACCATCACCGAGAACTGCGACGTGGATCGGGTGCAGATCCTGGTGCAGCAGGACACAGCCGCCATCGGCAGCCTGCGGCTGGAGAAGCGCTACTTCATGCTGGGGGAAACGGGGCTGGCGGATCCCATCGTCCGGGACGACAGCCTGATCCTCACCGCGGAGCGCACCCTGTCGGTGCTGCTTACCCTGTGGCAGCAGCGGGACTGGCAGCGGATGTACCTGTACATTGCCCGTCAGGACGGCGGCACCGGTCTGGACAGGCCCGTGTACCGGGATTTCATCACTGCCATGGAGACCCTGCCCGCCCTGACGGAGGCCTCCTTCACCGGGGGCAGCGTGTCCACCGACGGCAGCGTGACCACCTTCTCCCTCTCGGCCCGGCTGCGCATGGCTGATGGCAGCGATGAGGATCGTCCTGCCCGAACCATCCGTCTGCGCCGGGAGGACGGGCTGTGGCGGATCACCATGACCCAGCTGACCTCATGGATGGAGGTGTCCCCATGAAAAAGGCGCTTCTGTCCCTGCTTTTGTGCCTGACGCTGCTCACCTCCTGCGCTGCGCCGCCCACCAACCAGACCGCCGCGCCCACCCTGTCCCCTGCCGTCAGCCCCTACGACGCGCCCTACGGGGACGAGACCCTGCGCTACACCGGACAGGCCGCATTGTACCTGCCCAGCCGGGACGGTCAGAAGCTGATCGTCCGGTATGAGGAGATCGAGCTGCGCCACGACGTGCACAGCGCCCGGGCCATCCTGGAGACGCTTTTGCGCTACCCCGCCACGGAGGAGACTGCCTCCCTGGGCGGCGGGGTAAACCTGTCCCTGTACGGCAGCGCGCCGGTGGAGGTATCCGGGAGCATCTGCACGGTGAACCTGTCCGCCTCCGCCCTGCAGCTGGATCGCAGCGACCTGTACACCGTGTGCCTGGCCATCGCCTCCACCCTGTGCGAGCTGCCGGATATCCAGTATGTCAACGTGCTGATTCTTGGCCAGGCCATCGCCATGGACATCACCGGCTGTCTGCCCCTTGGCACCATCAGCCCCCGCCCCGGCGAGGAGCTGCCCGTGCTCTGGGAGCAGATGGATGCCCGCCGCGCTCCTCTGGGGCAATCCCCCGCCACCGTACCGGTGAACGCCACCGCCACGCTGTACTTCCCCCTGGCGGACGGCAGCGGCATGGTGGCCGAAACCCGCGCCCTGGCCTTCCCCGGGCAGGATCCCCAGCAGCTGGCGCTGGAGCTGACCAACGCGCTGTCCGCCGGGGCGCAGTACACCCAGGGCACGGCCAAAACCCCCGCCCTGAGCAGCCTGCTGACGGTGGATCCCATCGTAACGGATCTGGAGGACGGCGGGCGGCTGCTGACGCTGCGCTTCAATCCCGGCCTGGAGGACAGGCTCCGCCAGGAGGGCGTTGACACGGCCTGCTTCCTGGCGGCGGTGCACAGGACGCTGGTGACCTTCATTCCGCTGGTATCGGCGGTGCGGGTCTATGTGGGCGATACCCAGCTGACCAGCCTGTACAGCCGCGTCCACGGCTCCACCCTTCTGCCTGAGGGCGTGATGCTCCGCGCCCACTTCGACGCCTATCTGATGCGCCAGGTGACCCTGTACATGGCCAGCGGATCCCAGCTGCAGGCCATTCAGCGGCCCATGCACCACGCTCAGGCGGACAGCCTGCTGGCGCTGACGGAGCAGCTGATGGCCGGGCCCACCGATGGGGAGGCCGCTTCCGGCATGGCCGCGCCCCTGCCCGCGGGCCTCACGGAGGAGGATGTCCTGGGCCTGGGCATGGAAAACGGTACCCTGCTGATCAACCTGTCCACTGCCTTTGCCCAGGCCATCCGGAGCAGCGACCATGAGACGCTGATCTGCTACAGCATGGTCAACACCCTGTGCGAGGCCGCAGGGGTGGAGCGCGCCCGCTTCTTCTTCGACGGACAGACAGTGGAAACCCTGGCCGGCACGCTGTACTGGGGCGGCGAGTTCCTGCGCAGCCCCGGGCTGATTCACTGAGGAAAGGAGCATCGTCATGGGGATGAACATCAGCCGCCTGGCCCTTTTGTGGCGCAGGCAGCCCGCCCTGCCGGAGGGCTGGCGGCTTCAGGGCAGGCTGACAGCCCGTCCCTGCCGGGTGGTGCTGGATGACAGCCTGCTGAAGGGCTGCCGCACCGTCACGCAGATCCTTCTGCCGCTGTCGCCCGCGCCCCGGCTGTCGCTGCGCGCAGGCTCCGGCACGCTGCTGCTGGCCGCCGCCATGACCGTCATGGCTGACACGGTTCCCGACGAAGCCGCGCTGCTTTCGCTTGCCGCAACCCTGGGCTTTACGCCGGACAGTTTCCTGCGGGGCTGCCCGGTGCTGGCGGAAGCGGCCCTGGGCAGCGTGCCCGGTCGGGTCGTCCGGGATGGCAAGGGTCGCCGGGCCTACTTTCTGGGATCACCGGCCACGCTGGCTCCCCTGTGCCGCCGCATCTGGGACGGCGGCGAGCGCCCCATGACCGGGGACGACCTGCAGCGTCTCCCCTGCCCCGGCAGCGCGCAATACGCCCTGGCCACCGCTCCCATGGACGGCGATACTCCCGGTGAGGCCACCTACCTGGGAAGCCTCCGGGTGGAGGACGCGCCCTGTCCTGCCATGCTTGCCGCGCTGGAAGCCCTGCGCAGCCAGGGGATGGAGGTCATCCCCCGCCGCGGCGCGGAGGCCCTGCGTGAAGGGGATCTGCCGGTAACCGCAGCATCTGATGCCGGAACGTGCCTGATTCCCCCTGCCCCGGACGCAGCGGGACTGGATGCGGCGGTGGAGGCGCTTCTCCTGCACACCCGGCAGACGGAGGATCACCTCCGGGCGGTCGGGCAGCTGATGGCGCTGATTCTTGTGTGCTGGCTGACCATGGGGGTGCGCCCGTATGCGCTGCTGCTCTATCTGCCGATGTGCACGCTGTTCGCCTTCCTGGGCTGCGATACGCTTTCCGCCAGCCTCCCCTGGAGCCGCAGGCTGGGCGCGCTGGTGCTTCCCTGCCTGATCGGCGCGCTGACCCGGGGCTTCCTGGGGCTGGTGCTGTCAGGCGATACGCACCTGGCCATGGCCTGCTGCCTGGGCAGCATGTGCATCACCCTTGTACCACCGATGGTTTTTGAAAAGCGCCGGCCAAAGTGGATTTTCACGGCGCTGATCATGGTGCTGATGCCATTGGTGAGCACGCTGCTTTATCACGCGGGGCTGGAGGCAGCCTTCGCCAACCTCAGCGGCTCGCTGTGCGCGGTGGTTTACCGCTGCCTGCTGGGGGAGGAATAACGTTCATCATTTTCTTCCATTTGTTCATAAACCGTTCACGCCAGGGACAAACTTCCCTACTATACTATGCTCATCAACCAAGAAGGAGGAGCATGGCATGGAGACGCAATGGATCAAGCCGCATATCGCCATTCGCGGCCCGGATATGCTTTTCTGCTGATAGATACTGAACCATGAATCTCTGAAGGAGGATGACAGATATGAAGTTCCAATGGAAGAAGAACCTGCTGGGCTACATCGCTGTAGCCGTCGTGTGCGTCATGATCGGCTCTGCCGTGACCCTGTGCATGAACCCCGTCGCCAACGCGGAGGACAACACGCAAACTGTGGTGGTGACCAGCCCCTTCACCCAGGCCATCGCCGAGGTCCGCGACAGCGTGGTGGGCATCAGCAACTACCAGCTGGTGCGCTACAGCAACACCAACACCTGGGGCAACTACTTCGGCTATCCCTTCAACAGCTATGGCCGGGGTAACGGCAACAACAACAATTCCGAGCCCCAGACCCAGGAGGTTCTGGCGGCCACCGGCTCCGGCGTGGTGGTGGGCGACGGCATCGTGCTGACCAACTACCACGTGGTGGAGGACGCCAGCAGCCTGAAGGTCACCGTCATGGAGGAGGACAACACCGAGGCCACCGAGTATGACGCGGTGCTGGTCACCTATGACGAGAACCTGGACGTGGCCATCGTGCAGGCCCCCGACCTGAAGCTGGAGCCCGTCACCCTGGGCGACAGCGACACCCTGCAGGTGGGCGACTGGGCCATCTGCATCGGCAACCCCCTGGGCCAGGAGTTCTCCGGCACCGTCACCACGGGCATCGTGTCCGCCCTTGACCGCGCCGTGTCCTCCCAGACCTATGACAAGTACGGCCGCCGCGAGACCATCACCAACACCATGATCCAGACCGACGCGGCCATCAACAGCGGCAACAGCGGCGGCGGCATGTTCTCCGTCACCGGCGAGCTGATGGGCATCCCCACCCTGAAGTACACCGGCTCCGCCTACTCCGGCTCCACGGTGGAAGGCATCGGCATGTGTATCCCGATCAACGCTGCCAAGCCCCTGATTGAGGACGTGCTCTCCGGCAAGGTCACCGCCGCCAAGCTGCCTGAATCCACCAACGGCACCGAGACCGTCACCAACTCCCTGGTGGGCAAGCCCCGCCTGGGCGTGACCATCGCCAACATGAACACCAGCAGCTCCGCCCTGCGCAACGGTGACCTGCCCAACGGCGTGTACATCAAGGAAGTGGAGAAGAACGGCCCCGCCGACAAGGCCGGCCTGCAGGCGGGCGACATCATCGTGGACGCGAATGACACGATCATCACCTCCTCCAGCCAGCTGCAGACGATCATCGCCGCCAGCAAGGAGGGCGACGTGCTGCACCTGAAGGTCTACCGCGTGCCCGGCCTGGACACCCTGGATGTGAACGAGGAAATCCCCGACGGCGAGTACATCGACGTGGACGTGACCCTGGCCATCGTGGACGATGTGAAGCAGTAACCCGACAGCATGGAAGCGCCGGAGCGGTTCATCCGCTCCGGCGCTTTGCTTTGCCCGCGCAGGCTCAGCCAATGGCCCCGGCCAGCGCCTGCAGCATGGGCCCGGTCACCTGTCGCCAGTCCTGTCCGTCCAGCAGGAGATTCCGCTCCTCGCCGGGATCCTGCAGCATGCCGAAGAGCAGCTGCGGCGCAAGCTCCTCTCCTGTCACCACCAGCTTGTAGCGGGCTGTGCGGATCATCTTCCACGACCTGCTGCCCTGGAAGGATTCGCTAACCACATAGTCATGAATTTCTCCCCTGCCATCCCCCTGCACCAGGGGCAGCAGGCTTCGTCCATCGCCCGGATTGTCTGCTCCGGCCAACGCCATGGCTGTGGCGAAAAGATCCACACCCTGCACCAGCGCGTCGCTGCGCACGCCCCGTGCGCCGCCCGGGCAGCGCACCAGCATCGGGATGCCCACGGACATCTCGTAGGGCACGCCCTTGTTCACCATGCCATGGCTGCCCTGCATGTCGCCATGATCAGAGGTATAGATCACCAGGGTATCGTCCCAATGGCCCGTTGCCTTCAGCGTCTCCAGCAGCATACCCATGCCGTGATCCACCTGTGACACCATGGCCGCGTAAAGCCGCTTGTATTCCGCCATGCTTCCGCCGTAGCAGCGATAGTCGGGGCACAGGCTTCTGTCAGAGGGGCTGGGCGGTTTGAAGGTGAGCGTATAGGGCTCCACGTCCAAGCCCTGCTCATCCACGGGAAAGGTCACATCCCTGTACAGCTGCACGCAGGCAGGCAGGGGCTGCTCCGGATCATGGGACGCCTGATACCTCACCACCAGGCAGAAGGGCCGGGCCTCCGCCGCCATTTCCCGCAGCATGTGCTCCGCCAGCCGGGTGGTGACCTCCGTGCGATGCTCGCGGTACACATGCTCCACATTCTCCTCGTCGAAGAAGGCCACCCGGTTGCAGTACGGCGGCGCAGGATCATAGCCGTTGTACATCTGGTAGCCACAGAAGCGCTCAAAGCCCCCGCGCTTTTCCACGTGGATCGGCTCGGTGCCCCGGCCGCCCAGGTGCCACTTGCCCACAAAGCCCGTCTGCCAGCCCCGCGCCCGCAGTTGGCCGGCCAGGGTAGGCCTGTCCGGTGGCAGGGGCATGTTGTTGGCCGTCAGCCCGCAAGGCTGGTGAGCAGCCCGGTCATCAGGCACCCCCGGAAGGGCCCGCACAGGGGATTGTTGCTGTACGCATGGGTAAACAGCACCCCCTCGTCCGCCAGAGCATCCAGATGGGGCGTGCGGTACAGCGGATCCAGCCGCCCCAGGGCCCTGTGATGCTGCTGATCGGTGAAGATGATGAGCAGGTTCATTGCATTGTCGCCTTGTCCATAGCGAAAGGGCGGAGCAGGGAAGCATGCTCCCCGCCCCGCCCGGTTCCGTTGCACTCTGTCAGGCGCCGCTCACTCCTTGGGCAGCGTGGCTGTAAAGCCGGCATAGGCATCCCGATAGATCTGGATATATTCCTCGATGCCCAGCTTCTTCAGCTCCGCAAAGTAGGCGTCCAGCTCATCCAGGGAACGGGTGCCCACGATGAATTTCGCCGTCTCGGCCGTCACGTGATCGTTGATGACGGTGCTCAGGTCAGCCACGCGCTGGTTCTGCTCCGCGGTGAGGTACACGCCGGGCAGACGGATGGTGGTCAGGTTATCCACCAGGGCGTTGGACTGGATGGTGCGCCAGTGACCGTCGTTGTTGTCATCAATCACCACATCCATGACGGTGGACTGCACGGTGGCGCCGGTCAGCTTATCGGTGATGATGCGCACATCACCCTGATACTCCGTCCCGGCCATGCGGCAGACCTCCTGGGGCAGCAGGTCATAGCGGCCCGGGGCGCTGGAGTAGCTCTTGATAAACTGATAGGTATACTCGGAAATGTCAGAATACTCGCCATTGACAACCTTGTCAGTGGTCACCTTGCCGTTTTCATCCAGATACCAGCCGTCCACGTTGTACAGGGGCTTGTCGCCGCCCTTCATGGGGCCGTAGAAGTACAGCGCCGCGCCCTCGGCGGAATACATGTAGTCCACAATGCGGGCCAGCACCTCGGGATGCTCGGTATAGGCGGAGGCATAGCACATGCCGGTGTTGAAGGTGTTGTTCATGCTGGCCACGGCGGTGTCGTTCATATCGCTGGTCAGGGGCGACAGCGCGTCCCAGGCAGCCCAGTTGTCGCCCAGGGACCCAATGGTGGAATCGCCGAACACGCCACACACGCCCGAGCCGATCAGCCCGCGGGCCGTGGTCTGGTCCATGGTGAAGTAGTCCGGGGAGATCAGGCCCTCCTCATACAGGGTGTGATAGAAGGTGATGAACTCCCGGGCCTCCTCGGTGTAGCAGGGCAGCACAACCTCGCCGTCCTTGATTTCCCACGCGGTGCCCCACTGGTTGGTGTTGCGGCCATAGAAGCCCAGGGCATTCCAGACGAATTCCTTGTCCTTGTTCTGGTTGCCCACCATGGGAATCAGCTGGTCACCCAGGCCGGCAGGATCCTTCTCCTTGAAGGCGCGCAGCACGTTCAGGAAGTCGTCGAGGGTCTCCGGCATGGCCAGGCCGCACTGATCCAGCCAGTCCTGGTTGATGTACATGCGGATGGCCGCGGAGAAGGAGCCGGTGTTGGCATGGTAGCGGGAGCCGGTGATTTCCGGCAGGGCGTAGATGTTGCCATCGGGCGCCGTGGCCGCCACAAAGGCGTCCGGGTATTCCTCCCGGGCCTTGCAGGCGTTGGGCATCAGCTCAGGGGTGAGCAGATCGTTCCACTTCAGCAGCATGCCCTCCTCCACGCCGTAGGTCATCACGTCATTGTTGCTCAGGCCAATGCCCCACACCAGGTCGGCCACCTCGTCGGCGGCAAACATCAGGCTGATGCGTTCCTGGGTCTCCAGGGTCTGCTCCAGCTCCAGCGTGACGTTCATGGCCTCCGCCAGGTACTGGAAGAACCACACGTCCTCAATGTCGTTGGTGGCGGTGGAGTTGCGGGTGGTCAGGATGCTGATGGTCACATCCTCGGTGCCCTCCTTCACGGCAGGGCATGCGCTGTCCAGGTTCACGTAGGACGGAACCTCCGCCAGCGCGCTTGCGCAGGACGCCACAAGCGCCAGGGTCATGAGCAGGGCCAACAGTTTCTTCATAGGGGTACCTCCTTGTCTATTTGTTCGTCCACGGGGACGAGGGTTCCTTTGTTGCATCAGGGCAGTCCATCAGCCCTTCACCGAGCCGATCATCACGCCCTTGACGAAGTATTTCTGGATGAAGGGATACAGAATCAGCATGGGAATGCTGGCGATCATCACCAGGGCATACTTCATCGTCACCACCAGGTTGGCACGGGTCACAGCGTTGGCCAGCAGGTTGGGGTCGGCGGAGGCCACCGCGTCGTCCAGGGCGGTCTGGTTCATGATCAGGATGCGCCTGAGCACCAGCGCCAGGGGCTGCCACTTGGTTTTCGTCAGGTAGATCAGGGCCGTGAAGTAGCCGTTCCAGTGGCCCACGGCATAGTACAGGCACATCACCGCCACAATGGGCATGGACAGGGGCAGCGCCACCCGGAAGAACAGCCCGATCTCGCTGGCGCCGTCTATGCGCCCCGCCTCATACAGGCTGGCAGGGATGCTGTTCTCAAAATAGGTGCGGGTCACAATCATGTTGTACACGCTCAGTCCGCCGGAGATCACCATGATCAGCGGATTGTTCACCAGGCCCAGGGACTTGTTGAGCAGATAGGTGGGAATCATGCCGCCGCCAAAGTACATGGTGATGAGGAAAAACCAGCTCAGCAGCCTATGCCCCAGCATGCGCTTCTTGCTCATGGCATAGGCGGCAGGAATGGTCAGGAACAGGTTGAAGGCCGTTCCCCCCACGGTATACAGGATGGTATTGCGGTAGCCCAGCCACACCTGCTGATTCTCGAACACCGCCTTGTACGCCGTCAGCTGGAAGCCCACCGGCACGAGGCCCACCTGGCCGGTGGCCACGGCGTTGTAATCCGAGAAGGATGCGATCACTGCGTAATAGATGGGATACAGGCACAGGAAGGTCACCACCAGCAGCAGGCCGATATTGACCATGTCAAAGGCCGTCACCCTGGGGCACCTTCTCCGCTTTGTGCCCGCTTCCGCATTCCGAATGGTCATACGCTTCATCCTCCCTTGTCAGAACAGACCGGTGTCCGTGGTTTTCTTCACAATCGCATTGGCCAGCAGCAGCACCAGAATGTTGGCCAGGTTGTTGAACAGGCCGATGGCGGTGGAGTAGCTGTACTGTCCGTCCACCAGGCCGATGTTGTACACATAGGTGGAAATCACCTGGGAGGCGTCCAGGTTCAGGTCATTCTGCAAGAGGAAAATCTTCGTGTGCCCCACGGAGAGCAGTCCGCCGGTGCGCATGATGAAGGTGATGGCGATGGTGGGCAGGATACCGGGAATGTTCACATGCCGGATGATCTGCAGGCGGTTGGCGCCGTCGATGCGGGCAGCCTCCACCACCTCGGGCGAGATGGACGCCAGGGCGGAAATGAACAGGATGGAATCCCACCCCAGGTTCTGCCAAACCCCCGACCAGACATAGATGCTGGGGAAGCAGCCCGGATCCGTCATGAAGGCATATCGCTCCCCGCCCAGGGCCGCGATGAGGTTGTTGATCGGCCCGTTGGCCCGGTCCAGCATCATCAGCACCAGGGAGCAGACCACCACCTCCGACATGAAGTGCGGCGCGTAGGTAATCATCTGCATGGCTTTTTTCAGCCTGAGCTGATACACCTCATTGAGCATGAGGGCGAAGATCACCGCGCAGGGAAAGGTCGCCAGGGAGTAGAGGGTAATGGACAGCGTGTTGCGGATCATCTTCCAGAAGTTCGGATAGCTCAGGAAGCGGACAAACTGCTCCAGCCCCACCCATGTGCTGCCGGTGATGCCCTGCCTGGGCCGGTAATTGCGGAAGGCAATCTGCAGCCCGTACATGGGCCCGTACTGGAATATGCATACGTAGACAAAGGCCGGCAGCAGCAGCAGCCACCATTGCCAGCTCTCCTTCACCCGCCTGATCAGTACCCGTCTGGTCATGTTCTGCATTCGTGCAGCCTCCTGTCATCCGCGTCACAAAAAAGAGCGGCGAAGCGTATCTCCGCGTCGCCGCGGTAGCCTCTGCCGCCATTTTGCCATGAGTGTTATGCCCTGATCAATACCCGGAACCGGGAAAACCGTGACCGGATTGCCGACAATTCAACCATTTCCGACATGTCAGGATGTTTGCCGGTACTGGGCCGGGGTACAGCCGTAGGTCTCGCGGAACTTGCGGATGAAATTGGAGGCCTTGCGGTAGCCCACCTGCAGACCGATCTCGTTGACGGACTGCTCGCTGCCGCCGTCCAGCAGCGCCCGTGCCTTCTCCATGCGTAGCTCCGTCAGGTATTCCTTGAAGGCGGAGCCCGTCACCTTCTTGATCATGGCGCTCACGTAATCATTGCTCAGGCCGAAGCGCTCGGCAATGCGGCTCAGATCGAAGTCCGCATCGCAGGCGTTCTCCTTCACATATTCCACAATGGCCTGGGCTGTTTCATCCACACGGCTCATTTTCTTCTCCCTGTCGCGGTAGAAGGTGTCCTGCACCAGCTCGCACGCATCCTTGAGCAGCAGGGGCAGGGTGGGCAGCAGCGTCAGCATGCCGGCCCGCTGACGGTCCAGCTCCACATGCTGCTCCCCTGCCAGCACGCCCAGCTCCGCCGTGAGCTGCGCCGCCATGCCGGAGGTGGCCGTCCGGGTTGCACCGTTCTCCTCCGCCTGGCGCAGCAGCTGGTCGCATAGCTGCCGCATCCCCTCCGTATCGCCCCGGCCCGCCGCCGTCACCAGCTGCACGGCAAAGACGTGCATGTCGCACAGCGGCTCGCTCTGCCACTTCATGGCCCGCAGGTGCGCCGTCATGGCCTCCATGTAGGATATGGGCAGCCGCTGGGGCGTATCGCAGCACTTGCCCACGCTGCACGCCGCACCCCAGCCCCGGGCAAGCTCCTGCAGGCGGCGCAGGGCCTCCGCGCATGCCTCCCCGGTCTCCGCGCCCACAATCACCGCATGCACGTGATCCTCCGGAATCATCACGGCATAGAAGGCGGAGGCACCGTCCGTCAGCCCCTCGATCCGCTCGGAGCGCTTCTCGGCCTCGGCATCCTCCAGGCCGCTGGCGTCCAGCACCGCCACGCTGCAGCATGCATGGTCCATCTCCAGGTGCAAAAAGCCCCAGCGCTTGTGCAGGCTCTCGCTGTAATAGCCACGGAGCATGTTGATCAGCACACGGCTGCGCATCAGGCGCATGGAGGAGCCGTTTTCCTGCTCCATGCGGGTCACCATCTCCTCCAGCTGCACAAATTCGTTGCGGATGCGCTCCCCCGGGGGCGTATGCTGCTCAATCAGCTGCCGCAGGGGGCGGGCCATCACCCGTGCCAGCAGGATGGACACCGCCGCCACCACCGCCAGGCTCAGCACAATGCCCGCAAACAGCCACCGGGGCAGGGCGGTGATGAGCAGCGCCCACTTGTCCTCCACATGCCGGGCGGTCATGATGATTTCACCCCCCGCGGAGTACACGCTCAGCATGCCGCTTTCCTGCGCCGTCTCCTCGCTGCCCAGGAAGGTCAGGCGCGTGAAGCTCCCCTGCTCAAAGCGCAGCACAGGCAGCGACGCCGTCCGCAGGGAAAAGCTCTCCGGCAGCCCCGCCGCCACCTGCTCCATGCGCTCCCGCAGCTGCCCGAGGGACAGGATGAAGGTCATCACCGCCCGGCTGTCCGGCAGGGGCGAGGACACGAACCTGATCGGGAAGATCATCAGCACCTGCTCCCCCACCAGCACGCATTCGCCCTGCCGCACCTGCTCCAGATGCTCCAGCAGCACTTCCGCCTCCTCTGCCTGCAGACCCAGCGCCGTACGGGCATAAAAGGAAAAGTAGGAGGTGCTTCCGTCGGATGTGAAAATTTTCTCCCGGTTGTCAGACAGCTCCGGGTACAGCAGGAAGTAGCGCTGCGGAAGCGGCGAAAAATTCCTGAAGTAAACGAAGTCCTGCAGCAGCTCGATGTCCCGGTACGCATCCATGCGCACCACCGTCGGCTGGTAATAGGTCGTGACCCCGATCTTGTTGGCGATGTCCTCCATCACACCATACTGGTTTTCCAGGTCATCCGCCGCCAGCTGTATGCCCGTGAGCATGGTCGTTTCCTCATAGCAGACAAAGCGGTTCACCGCAAACTGCATCAGCATGAACGCCAGAAGCCCTGCCAGCACCACCAGCACCAAAAACAGCAGCGCGCCATACCGGATGACCACGCTCCCCTGCCGCGCCCTGTGCTTCCGTTTCATGTGCCCGCGCTCCTTTCTTCACCCGGAAAACGCCCTTGTTCTCCGGGTGCAGGCTTTTGTACCACAGCCTCGGGGGATGCCCCGTTTCTACCTATTTTGTATACTGCTTTTCATCTTAGCCTCTGGCACCGGTTCCAAACAATGCCCAAAATGCCGACAGCATGCCTGTTTCCCCCACTTTTCCGCACACGCTCGCCGCTTTGGCTTCCGGCGGAACCAAAAGCGTCCGCAGCCCTTCACGGGTTCTGCGGACGCTCCATGGATGTTCCTTCATGCCTGATACGGCCGGCGGCTTATTCGTACTCCACCACGTCGGCCCACTTCAGCAGCAGCTCCCGCTCCTCGGGCTTGCCCTTGAGGGACTGGCTGGCCGCCACGATGGGGATCCACTTCTGCACGTACTGCTTGGCGGTGTCGCTCTTCTTGCAGAAGAGGGTCAGGTACTTCTCCGCCAGCTCCTGCCGGCCCTCCAGGGAGAACAGCAGATAGGTGCGGGCCACGTCGGCGGATGCGTTGCCCTGGGTGGCATGGGCCCAGTCCAGGATGAAGGCCTGATCGTCAGGGGTAATGACCACGTTGGAGGGATGGAAGTCGCCGTGGCAGACCTTGCGATGCTCGTGCATGGCGGCCAGGCGGGTGTGCAGCTCATACCGGGTGGTGGCGTCCAGGTAGGGGGCGGTGGCGCTGATCTTGCGCTGCATCTTCTCCATCAGGGAGTTGAGCATGGGGCAGGTGCGGCTGTGCACGTCCAGCTGGATGTCCACAAACCGGTTCAGGTACTCGTCCTCCCTGTCGGGGTTCTCCCGCATCAGCTGGGTCAGGGTCTTGCCCTCAATGAAGTCGGACACGATGGCCCACTTGCCGTCCACCTTGGTGACCGCCTCCAGCTTGGGGATGTTCAGGCCGGTCTTTTCCACCCGGGCGGTGTTCAGGGCCTCGTTGAGGATGTCGGTGGTATCGTAGCTTTCGTCGAAGACCTTGATGACCTTGTCACCGTCGCGGTAGATGGTCTTGTTCGGACGGACGGCAATCACGTTGTCCAGATTCATGCGTATGACCTCCTTGCTGTCATCGGAAAATGTACGCTCGCTCATGATAATCCTATGATTCGCGGCGGGACGGCCTGTCTCCTGCCGCCCCATCCGCAGCTTACTTGCCGTAGTAGGCCCGCAGGTACATCTCCCTGATCTCGCTCATCAGCGGATAGCGGGGGTTCGCGCCGGTGCACTGGTCGTCAAAGGCCTGCTCCACCATCTCGTCCAGGGTGGAAAGGAACTTCTCCTCGTCCACGCCGTAGTCGCGGATGGTGTCCTTGATGCCCACGCGCTGCTTGAGGGCATGCACGGCGGCAATCAGGTTCTCCACCTTCTCGTCGTCGTTTGCGCCGCCCAGGTTCAGACTCTCGGCCACCTCGGCGTAGCGGCGCTTGGTGTGGGGATAGGCGTACTGGGGGAAGGTACCCATCTTGGCGGGAACCTCCTCGCTGTTGAAGCGGATGACCTCCTCGATCAGCAGGGCGTTGGCCACGCCGTGGGGCAGGTGATGGAACGCGCCCAGCTTGTGGGCCATGGAGTGGCACACGCCCAGGAAGGCGTTGGCGAAGGCCATGCCCGCCATGGTGGCGGCGTTGCCCATCTTCTCCCGGGCCACGGGATCATGGGGGCCATCGTCATAGCAGCGGGGCAGGTAGTCGAAGATCAGCTTGGTGGCCTGCAGGGCCAGACCGTCGGTGAAGTCGGTGGCCATCATGGAGGCGTAGGCTTCCAGGGCGTGGGTCAGCGCGTCGATACCGGAGGCGCTGGTCAGGCCCTTGGGGGCGTTCATCATCACGTCCGCGTCGATGATGGCCATGTTGGGCATCAGCTCGTAGTCCGCCAGGGGATACTTCACACCGGTGCGCTCATCGGTGATCACGGCGAAGGGCGTCACCTCGGAGCCGGTACCGGCGGAGGTGGGCACGGCGATGAAGCAAGCCTTCTCGCCCATCTTGGGGAAGGTGTAGGCGCGCTTGCGGATGTCCATGAAGCGCATGGCCATGTCGAGGAAGTCCACCTCGGGATGCTCGTACATCACCCACATGATCTTGCCCGCGTCCATGGCGGAGCCGCCACCGATGGCGATGATGCAGTCAGGCTGGAAGGCGGCCATGGCCTTGGCACCTTCCTTGGCGCAGGCCAGGGAGGGGTCGGGGGCCACGTCGAAGAAGGTGGTGTGGGTGATGCCCATCTGATCCAGCTTGTCGGTGATGGGCTTGGTGTAGCCGTTGTTGTACAGGAAGGAGTCGGTGACGATGAAGGCCTTCTTCTTGCCCATGACGTTCTTCAGCTCGTCCAGGGCCACAGGCAGGCAGCCCTTCTTCATGTAGACCTTCTGGGGCGCGCGGAACCAGAGCATGTTCTCCCTCCTCTGGGCGACGGTCTTGATGTTGAGCAGGTGCTTCACGCCCACGTTCTCGGAGACGGAGTTGCCGCCCCAGGAGCCGCAGCCCAGGGTCAGGGAGGGGGTGAGCATGAAGTTGTACAAATCGCCGATACCGCCCTGGGAGGAGGGGGTGTTGACCAGGATGCGGCAGGTCTTCATCCGCGCGGCGAAGCGGTCGATCAGATCCTTGCGGGTGACGGCGTTGAGGTAGATGGAGGAGGTGTGGCCGTAGCCGCCGTCGGCGATGAGGTGCTCCGCCTTGTCGAAGGCGTCGTCAATATCCTTGGCGCGGTACATGGCCAGCACGGGAGACAGCTTCTCATGGGCGAACTCCTCCGCCAGATCCACGGATTCCACCTCGCCGATGAGGATCTTGGTGTTCTCAGGCACCTCCACGCCGCTGAGCTTCGCGATGGTGTGGGCCTTCTGGCCGACGATCTTGGCGTTCAGGGCGCCGTTGATGATGATGGTCTTGCGAACCTTATCCAGCTCCTCGCCCTTCAGGAAATAGCAGCCCCGGGCGGCGAACTCGGCGCGAACCTGGTCGTACACGCTGTCCAGCACGATGGTGGACTGCTCGGAGGCGCAGATCATGCCGTTGTCGAAGGTCTTGGAGTGAATGATGGAGTTGACAGCCAGCTGAATATCCGCGCTGTCGTCGATAATGGCAGGGGTGTTGCCCGCGCCCACGCCCAGGGCAGGCTTGCCAGAGGAATAAGCGGCCTTCACCATGCCGGGGCCACCGGTGGCCAGGATAATGTCGGCTTCCTTCATGGCCATGTTGGTCAGCTCCAGGCTGGGCACATCCACCCAGGCGATAATGCCCTCGGGCGCACCGGCAGCCACCGCAGCCTCCAGGACGATCTTCGCCGCCTCGATGGTG
>JAXEEE010000002.1:0-14931 GCA_034104265.1 Eubacteriales bacterium
GGGGTGGGGCCCCGGGGGTCTGGGGGCGGGCGGGTGGCGGTGTCCGGCGGCTGGCCTGACGGCCCGCCGCCGGGGGGGGCCCCGGCGGTGGGGGGCTCCCGGGGCGCATGCGCGGCCCCGCGACGCGGAACATGCCCAAAAGTCTCCTGCCCTTCGGCAGGAGACTTTTGTCGCGCTCTCTCCGGGGGGACGCTGTCCCCCCGAACCCCCGGGCGGGCAACGCGCGCCGCTCATGACGAAGAAGCCTGGGGCGATCAGCTGCCTCCTCCCCCACCGGACATACAAAAACCCGGCGCGGAGGATTGCTCCCCCGCGCCGGGCAGGTTGTGTTGCTTGGCTGTGGATTACAGCTTGGCGTGGCAGGTACGGGCGATCACGTCCAGCTGCTGCTCGCGGGTCAGGTCGATGAACTTGACGGCGTAGCCAGACACGCGGATGGTGAAGTTCGCGTACTCTTCCTTCTCGGGATGCTCCATGGCGTCGATCAGCTTCTCGGTGCCGAAGACGTTCACGTTCAGATGGTGAGCGCCCTGGTCGAAGTAGCCGTCCATCACCTGCACCAGGTTGGTCACCTGCTCACCCTCGGAGTGGCCCAGAGCGTCAGGATTGATGGTCTGGGTGTTGGAGATGCCGTCCAGAGCCCAGTGATAGGGCAGCTTGGCGGTGGAGTTCAGAGAGGCGATCAGGCCGTTCTGCTCAGCACCGTAGGAGGGGTTGGCGCCGGGCGCCAGGGGAGTCCAGGCACGACGGCCGTCGGGGGTGTTGCCGGTGGCCTTGCCATACACCACGTTGGAGGTGATGGTCAGGATGGAGGTGCTGGGCTCGGAGTTGCGATAGGTGTGATGCTTCTTGATCATGTCGATGAAGGTCTTCAGCAGCCACTTCGCAATCTCGTCGGCGCGGTCATCGTCGTTGCCGTACTTGGGGAAGTCGCCCTCGGTGACGTAGTCAACGGCCATGCCGTCCTCGTCACGGACAACGGTCACCTTGGCGTACTTGATGGCGCAGATGGAGTCCACGCAGTGAGAGAAGCCGGCGATACCGGTGGCGAAGGAGCGCTTCACATCGGTGTCGATCAGGGCCATCTCAGCAGCCTCGTAGTAGTACTTGTCGTGCATGTAGTGGATCAGGTTCAGCACGTTGACATACAGGCCAGCCAGCCAGTCCATCATGCGCAGGTAAGCGGGCTTGACCTCGTCCCAGCTCAGCACATCGGAGGTGATGGGCCGATACTCGGGGCCGACCTGCATCTTCAGCTTCTCGTCCATGCCGCCGTTGATGGCGTACAGCAGAGCCTTCAGCAGGTTGGCACGGGCGCCGAAGAACTGCATCTCCTTGCCGGTCTGGGTAGCAGACACGCAGCAGCAGATGGAGTAGTCATCGCCCCAGACGGGCTTCATGACGTCGTCGTTCTCATACTGCACGGAGGAGGAGATGATGGAGATCTTCGCGGCGTAGCGCTTGAAGGTCTCGGGCAGCTTGGAGGTGTACAGCACGGTCATGTTGGGTTCGGGAGAGGGGCCCATGTTCTCCAGGGTGTGCAGGAAACGGAAGTCGTTCTTGGTGACCATGGAGCGGCCGTCCAGACCGGTGCCGGCAACTTCCAGGGTGGCCCACACGGGGTCGCCGGAGAACAGCTGCTGGTAGGACTTGATGCGGGCGAACTTGACCATACGGAACTTCATGACGATATGGTCAACCAGCTCCTGCGCCTCGGACTCGGTGATCACGCCGTTCTTCAGGTCGCGCTCCACGTAGATGTCCAGGAAGGTGGAGATGCGGCCCACGGACATGGCGGCGCCGTTCTGGGTCTTGATGGCGGCCAGGTAGCCGAAGTACAGCCACTGGAAGGCTTCCTTGGCGTTGCTGGCGGGCTTGGAGATGTCGTAGCCGTAGGACTGCGCCATCACCTTCATTTCCTTCAGGGCCAGGATCTGCTGGGTGATCTCCTGACGCTGACGGATCACGTCATCGGTCATGGTGCCGTCGCCGCAGTTGGCGAAGTCCTTCTGCTTCTCGGCCACCAGGAAGTCGATGCCGTACAGGGCCACGCGGCGATAGTCGCCCACGATGCGGCCGCGGCCGTAGGTGTCCGGCAGGCCGGTGATGATGTGGCTCTTGCGGGCGGCGCGCATTTCAGGGGTGTAGGCCTGGAACACGGCGTCGGAGTGGGTCAGGTGATACTCGGTGAAGATCTTGTGCAGCTCGGGGTTGACCTCGTAGCCGTTCTCGGTCAGGGAACCCTCGGCCATCTTGATGCCGCCGAAGGGCATGAACGCGCGCTTGAGGGGCTTGTCGGTCTGCAGGCCGACGACCTGCTCCAGGTCCTTCATGCCCTCGTCGATGTAGCCGGGCTGATGGGAGGTGATGGAGGAGACGATGGAGTTATCCATGTCCAGCACGCCGCCCTGAGCACGCTCCTGCTTCTGCAGCTTCTGCAGGGCGCCCCACAGCTTGTCGGTCGCCTCGGTGGGGCCGGCCAGGAAGGCCTCGTCGCCGTCGTAGGGGGTGTAGTTGTTCTGGATGAAATCACGGACGTTGACTTCTTCTTTCCAAATGGAACCCTTGAAGCCATTCCACTGCTCAAAATTCGCCATGGGGGTCATCCTCCTGTGATTGATTATTTTTGCAGGACGTGGCGCGGGATCGGGAGAACCGGCGCCGCGTTACTGTCTGCTTGCATGTGGAATATACCCGCTTCCGCCGCCGGTGAAACAGCTTTCGTCCGAAAAAAAACGGAGAGGAACTGCAGCCATGGCAAACGAACGCTTAGGTGGTCATCCACCGCACTTAATGATACAGCATTTTCAGGAAAAGAGCAATAGTTTGAACGAAATTTCATCGTTCCTTCGCCGGATTTTTCATCCTTTTGCACAGTTTTGCATCAAGGCTCCCCGCGCCATGCCGGAGAAAAAAAGCGCTTTGCGTCCCTTGTCCCGGAAGGAGTTGGCATGTATAATGTAAGTATTACCACGTCACCCGGACGAAGGAGGCTTCCCCCATGCCTGTCAGCTATTCTCCCGAGCGTGTCAAATACCTGAACCTGCTCTCCGAGCAGTTCCCCACCCGGCAGGCGCTCTACACCGAGATCATCAATGTCTCCGCCGTGCTGAGCCTGCCCAAGGGCACCGAGCACTTCATGAGCGACCTCCACGGCGAATACGAGGCCTTCTGCCACATCATGAACAACTGCTCCGGCGTGGTGCGGGAGAAGGTGAACCTGTGGCTGGGCCAGCAGCTGAACCAGCGGGAGGTCTCCGAGCTGTGCACGCTGATCTACTATCCCCGGGAGAAGCTGCGGCTCCTTCGGGAGGAGGGCGCGCTGACCCACGAATGGTACCTCGCCCGTCTGACGCAGCTGGTGTACCTGGCGCGGATGCTCTCCTCCAAGTACACCCGGGACAAGGTGCGCCGGGCCATGCCCCAGGAGTACACCTCCATCCTGGACGAGCTGCTTCACGCCCAGTCCGACGAGGACGACAACCAGCACCACTACCATCAGACCATCATGGACACCCTCATCGACATCGGCAGCGCGGACGGCTTCCTCCAGGCCCTGGCCACCCTCATCAAGCACCTGGCGGTGGATCGCCTGCACGTGGTGGGCGATATTTTCGACCGGGGACCCCGGGCGGACAGCATCATGGACATCCTCATGAACCACCACTCCATCGACATCGAGTGGGGCAACCACGACATCCTGTGGATGGGCGCGGCCTCCGGCTCCCTGCCCTGCGCGGCGGCGGTGGTGCGCAACTCCCTGAGCTACAACAACACCGAGATTCTCGAGAACGGCTACGGCATTCCCCTGCGGCCTCTTGCCCTCTTTGCCGAGAAGCTGTACCCCTCTCTCAAGCCCGAGAAGGCCGCGCTGGAGGCCGTCACCATCATGATGTTCAAGCTGGAGGGCCAGCTGATCCGCCGCAACCCCTCCTTCGGCATGGACGAGCGGCTGCTGCTGGACAAGCTGAACCGGGATGAGGGAACCGTGGTCATCGACGGGAAGACGTGGCCCTATATTCAGCGTTCCCTGCCCACAGTGGATTACGCCGATCCCTACGCCCTGACCCCAGAGGAGGAACAGGTCATGCAGGGCCTGGCCGACGCCTTCCGCCAGAGCCCCCGGCTCCGGGCGCACATCGACTTTCTCTACGCCGCGGGCAGGCTCTACCGCTGCTACAACGGCAACCTGCTCTTCCACGGCTGCGTGCCCATGACGGAGGCGGGCGACTTCCACGTGCGGGAGCTGGAGGGGCAGAAGCTCTGCGGCAAGGCGCTGATGGACTACGCCGACCGCACCGCCCGCCGGGCCTATTACCAGGGGGATCAGGCGGCGCTGGACTTCATGTGGTACCTGTGGTGCGGGGATGACAGCCCCCTGTGCGGGCGGCACATCCAGACCTTCGCCCGGTTTTTTGTTGCGGATGAGGAGGCCTGGAAAGAACCCCGCAACCCCTACTATCGTCATTATAATGACGAGCAGGTCTGCACCCGCATTCTGGCGGAGTTCGGCCTGAGAGACCCGGAGAGCCGCATCATCAACGGTCACACGCCCATCCGCGTCACCCACGGGGAAAGCCCGCTGAAGGCCGGGGGCAAGCTGATTGTCATCGATGGGGGCTTCTGCCGGGCTTACCAGAAAACCACGGGCATTGCGGGCTACACCCTCATTGCCAACAGCCACGGCATGCGTCTGATGAGCCACCAGCCCTTCACCGACCTGCAGGACGCCCTCGCCTCCGGGCGGGACATCCACAGCCAGTCCTTCCAGTTCGCGGCGTACCCCAGGCGACTGCGCATCCGGGATACGGATCAGGGCAAGCGGCTGCAGGAGCGGGTGGAGGACCTGAAGGATCTGCTGGCGGCCTGCCGGGCGGGCGTGGTGAACCTGAAGAAGTAAGGAGTCCCTCACATGAGAAGGATCCGGGTCTGTGCCTTCGCCCTGATGCTCCTGCTGCCCGCCGCCGGGCATGCGGAGCAGCTGCTGCCCTTTGCCGCCATCCGGGAGGACATTCCCTCCGCCTGGCATCAGACCTTCGATACCGTCAACGGGCCGGTGACCATCGATACGGACATTCTTCTGCCCGACCGGGACACATTGCCCATTGCATCCCTGGCGTTCCACACCTTCCCGGAGGAAACACTGAATGAGGCTTTTCCCCAGGCACGGACGGAGGCGGATTCCCTGCGCACCATGGTGCTGATGGGGGACTTCGCCGGATGCATCTATCCGGCCCAGGTCTCCCGCTGCGGCTGGCTCCCCTGGCCCGCCGGGGCCGAATACGCGGAAAACGCCGCCATCAGCCGGGATGCGCTGGCGGAGCGCGCCACGCAGCTGCTGGGCCGCCTGCCCCTGCCCGAGGGGATGTCGTACCAGCCCGCAGGCATTGTCGCCCATGGCCGCACATGGCTTGTGGATCAGCACGATACGCCCCTCCGCCCGCTGAACGACCACGGCTATTACGACCTGTACCTGCAGGCCACCGTGCTGGGGCTTCCCGTGGTGGACACCGTCTGCTTTGATCAGGATGACGCAAAGTGCCACGGCCCCCACACCGAGCAGCCGCAGCTGCACTACTATGACGATGAACACTTCACCCTGTGCCTGAGCGGCTACCGCGTGGTGGAGGTGCTGCGGGAGGACGCTCCCATGCTGCCCTTTCCCGCCATTGCGCAGGAGATCGGTCGGCTGGCTGCCTCCGGGCATCTGCGGGCCGTCTACCGCATGGCCCTGTGCTATGTGCCCATGTGGTCTGACGATGGACAGGGCATCGTAACGGTGCCTGCGTGGGTGCTGTGGGGCGAATATCATGACGATGCGTCCGCCCCCAGTCAGCAGGAGCCGCCCGATTTCTATCAGGCCATGCTGGGGGGATATACCGTCGTGATTCCCGCGCAAACCGGGAAGGCCCTTGACTGCACGGAGGCAGACGGGAATCGCTGGCTGGCCTCCACCTATCTGACGGAACCCAGCGGCCGTTGACAAACAGTTGATGATGCCGTGCTATGCTTCCGCCATAACGATGCCTTATTTTCGAAAGGAGCGCCGCCATGTTCAGAATTCTTGTGGTGGAGGACGACGCCGAGCTGCGGGAGCTGTTCCGTCAGGTGCTGGGCAAGAACGGCTACCAGGCCGTGGGTGCGGCCGACGGCGTGCAGGCCCTGGACGCGCTGGACAACGATTATTACGATCTGATTATCTCCGATGTGATGATGCCCGTCATGGACGGGTATGAGCTGGTACGTCAGCTTCGGGAGGCGGGCATTACCATCCCCGTGCTGATGATCACCGCCAAGGACGGCTTTGACGACATGCGCACAGGCTTTCTCTCCGGCACGGACGACTACATGGTCAAGCCCGTGAACGTGAACGAAATGGTGCTTAGGGTGGGGGCGCTGCTGCGCCGGGCGCAGATGATTGCCGAGCGCAGGCAGACCCTGGGCCGCACGGTGCTGGAGTGCGACTCCTACACCGCCACCCGGGACGGGGTGTCCATCGCCCTGCCGCAGAAGGAGTTCCTCCTCCTGTACAAGATGGCCTCCTTCCCGGGGAAGATTTTCACCCGCCAGCAGCTGATGGACGAGATCTGGGGCTACGACTCGGAAACCGACGCCCATACCGTGGACGTGCATATCGGCCGGCTGCGGGATCGCTTCCGCGACAACCCGGACTTCCGCATCGTCACCATGCGGGGAGTGGGCTACAAGGTGGTCAAGCAGGCATGAGCGAAGAAAAAAAGAAGCGCGGATTGAACCTGCGCCTGCTGTTTATCCTGGTCACCATGCTGGAGATTCTGGTCACACTGCTGCTGGCCACGGTGCTCTCCGCCCTGCTCAGCCGTCTGCTGAACACCACCATCCAGGTGCATCCCCTGGTGTGGCTGGTGCTGTTCAGCTTGGCCATCGGCATGGCGGTATCCATCACGGTGAACATCTTCATGCTGCGGCCGGTGGTGCGCCTCAGCCGGGCCATGAAGCGGGTGGCCCAGGGGGATTTCTCCGTGCAGCTGCAGCCCAAGAGCCGCATTGCCGAGATCCGCGACAGCTACCGGAGCTTCAACCTGATGGTGCAGGCCCTGGCCGCCACCGAAACCCTTCAAAGCGACTTTGTCTCCAACGTTTCCCATGAGTTCAAGACCCCCATCAACGCCATCGAGGGCTATGCCATGCTGCTCCAGGGCAGCCCCTCCCCGGAGGAGCAGGCGGGCTATGTGGAGCGGATTCTGCTCAACACCCGCCGTCTGTCCACCCTGGTGGGAAACATTCTGCTGATCTCCCGGGTGGACAACCAGGCCATCCGGGCCACCCCCACCCAGTACCGGCTGGACGAGCAGATCCGTCAGGCGGTGGTGCTGCTGGAACCCCAGTGGATCAGCAAGGACATCGAGTTCGACGTAGATCTGGAGGAGATCGAATACACCGGCACGGAGAGCCTGATGCAGCACGTCTGGAACAACCTGATCGGCAACGCCATCAAGTTCGACCCCGTTGGCGGGCTGGTGCGGATCCGCCTGCACCGGGAGGGGGATCAGGCGGTATTCACGGTGGAGGACTCCGGCCCGGGCATTCCGGAGAAGGAGCAGCAGTTCATCTTCAACAAATTCTATCAGTCGGACAGCTCCCACCGGCAGGAGGGGAACGGTCTGGGCCTTGCGCTGGTGAAGCGCATTCTGGACAGCTGCGGAGGCCAGGTCGCGGTGTCCAACCGGCCCGAGTGCGGCAGCTGCTTCACGGTAACACTGCCCCTGTAAGGGCTTCGCCCCAATGGCTTTGCCATTGGGGCGAGTTTGCGCTCGCTCACTGGTCGCTGCGCTCCCGGCCGTTCGCTCCCGTAAGGACGCTTTCCCTGACGGGAAAGCCCGCCGGCTGACGCACATGTCGTCAGACGGCGATCACAGTCTGCCGACGGCGAATTGGTGAAGCCGGCGCCGGGGCCTGCAGCCGGTTGCTGTTCCAACCCTTCCGCGGGGCAGCCTCGTCAGTCGCCTGCGCCATCAGCCTTCGGCAGGCCGTTCTGCCTGAATTCCCGGCGCAGATCCATCAGGATCCTGCCCAGGTGGTTCGCTCCCCTGCCGGTGCGCATATCCACACCCCAGTAGACGTCGTGCCAGCCGTTGCCCTCCGTCAGCTCGGCATCCTCCGTGTCAAGCAGGCGCTGCGCCAGGTCCGGATGCTGCTCAAACTTCGCCCGAACCACCCTGCGCATCACGTCCAGCTTCACCTGCTCCCAGTCGGAACGCAGGTCAACTCTGCGCCCGAACCGCTTGGCTGCGTTCGCCGTCATCCCGGTGAACTGCTGCCTGTCCTCCGGGCTGATGCACTTGTACGCCTGAAACGCAGCTTCCGCGTTGAGGTATTCCATACCGTCAAGCCGCACGGTGGCTGGGTAGAAGTTGCTCAGGAAGTCATTATCGCCGCGGAAGCGGGTGACAGGTTCCCTGGCTGCCATCGGTGTTCCCTCCTTCTATTTTATGTGTGGAGCATTCCGGTCTGCTTCTTCAGCCGGCATCGCCGCCCTTCGTCCGCAGTGGCGATGCGGCATTACAGTACCATGGACATTCGTTCCTGCCCGGGGATATTCCTGCACGGGCGGCAGGATGATCCGCCGTTCTGTCCGTTTTCTTCCAGCCCCAGGATCGATGCAGGTCTCCATGAAAATTCTGTGCGCCGGAAAGGATTGCCGGACAGCCCCGTCGAATAGCCTGATTGATTAACTTTTGAACGAAGGATGGCCCGCCCCATGAAAATGACCCAGGAACAGCGCACCCGCATGATGCTCAACGAGCCCGTCAGCCGCCTGATCGGCCGCCTGGCGCTGCCGTCCATCATCTCCATGCTCATCACCAGCATTTACAACATGGCCGACACCTTCTTCGTCAGCCAGCTGGGCACGTCCGCCTCCGGCGCGGTGGGCGTGATTTTTTCCGCCATGTCCATGATCCAGGCCATCTCCTTCACCATCGGCATGGGCAGCGGCACCAATGTCAGCCGGGCCCTGGGCGCAGGCAAGGACGAGGAGGCCCGCACCTTCTGCAGCGTGGGTGTGATCACCGCGTTCCTCACGGGCGTGGTGCTGGCGGCGCTGGGGCTGAGCAGCCTGGACTGGCTGGTGCGCTTCCTGGGCGCAACGGAGACCATCGCCCCCTATGCCAAGGCCTATGCCACCTACATCTTCTATGCCACGCCCTTCATGATGTCCTCCTTCGTGATGAACAACCTGCTGCGCTTCCAGGGGCTGGCCATGTACGGCATGGTGGGCATCACCACCGGCGGCATCCTGAACATGATCCTCGACCCCATCCTGATCTTCGGTCTGAACCTGGGCACGGCGGGCGCAGCCATCGCCACGGGCATTTCCCAAACGGTGAGCTTCACCATCCTGCTGATCATGTGCAACACCCGGCCCGGGGCCATCTCCATCAGCCTGCGCCGCTTCCGCCCCACGCTGAGGATGTACGGCCGCATCCTCTACAACGGCCTGCCCTCCCTGGGCCGCCAGGGCATTGCCAGCGTTGCCACTGTGATGCTCAACACCGCCGCCGGCGTCTACGGCGACGCGGCCATTGCGGCATTGTCGATTGTCAGCCGCTTCGTCATGTTCATCAACTCCGCGGTGATCGGCTTCGGCCAGGGCTTCCAGCCGGTATGCGGCTTTAACTTCGGCGCAGGGCGATATTCCCGCGTGCGGGAGGCCTTCCGCTTCTCGGTGAAGGTGGCCACGCTGATTCTGGTGGTGCTGGTGGCGGTTTTCCTGCCCCTGAGCCGGAACATCGTCACCGTCTTCCGCCCGGATGACCCGGACGTGATCCGCATCGGCACCCTGACCATGCAGCTGCAGCTGGCCACCATGCCGCTGTGGGGCTTCATCATCATGAGCAACATGTTCACCCAGTCCATCGGCTACGGCGTGCGGGCCACCATCATCGCTGCAGCGCGCCAGGGCATCTGCCTGATCCCCATGCTGGTGATCCTGCCCCGGACGCTGGGGCTGCTGGGCATCCAGGCGGCGCAGCCGGTGGCGGATGTGCTGTCCCTGGCGCTGTCCATCGCCATTGTGGGCGGGATTCTCCGCCAGATGAAGGCCATGCCCGACAAGGAGGCGACCCGTTCATGACCCCTTATGTGCACCAGGTGCAGTACTATGAAACCGACCGCATGGGCATCACCCATCACAGCAACTACATTCGCTGGATGGAGGAAGCCCGGGTGGATTTCCTCCGGCAAATCGGCTGGGGCTATGACAGGCTGGAGGAAATGGGCATCGTGTCCCCGGTGACGGCGGTATCCTGCAAGTACCTGGCCTCCACCACCTTCGCCGACGAGGTGAGCGTCACCCTGTCCGTGGAGAGCTTCAACGGCGTGACGCTCTGCCTGGGCTACGCCATGGTGAAGGCCGACGGCACGCAGGTCTGCACCGGCCGCACGGAGCACTGCTTTCTCAGCCGCGAGGGCCGCTTCCTGCGCCTGAGGCGGGAATTCCCTGACTTCTATCAGACCCTGACGAGCCTGCTGCCCCCCTCCCCCGCCGAATAAGCCTACCCCTGCGGGGGGTATTTTTTTTGTACGGGCCATGGCAAGGGGTTGCGTGCAGGGCAGTTTTGTGGCAAAATAGTCCTGCGTCGCCCTTCGCAGCCGCGGAGGCGCGATTTCTCCCGTCTTTTCCACGAAACGGAGGAATGCATCATGAACGATCAAACGCAGAAGGTCGTCATTCTGGATTTTGGCGGCCAGTATACACAGCTGATTGCCCGGCGCGTGCGCGAGTGCCATGTCTACTCCGCCGTGCTGCCCTACCACGCCGCCATCTCGGACATCAAGGCCCTGAATCCCGTGGGCGTGATTCTCAGCGGCGGCCCCGCCTCCGTACTGGACGAGGGCGCGCCCCAGTGCGATCCCGGCGTATATGCGCTGGGGGTGCCGGTGCTGGGCATCTGCTACGGCATGCAGCTGACGGCCCATCTGCTGGACGGCCGGGTGGAGCCCGCGGCCCAGCGTGAGTACGGGCGCATCACCGTCTCCATGGACGACAAAGCCACGCTGCTTGCGGGCATGTCCGACAGCTCCTACGCCTGGATGAGCCACACCTATCAGGTCATGGCCTGCCCCGAGGGCTTCCACCCCATCGCCCACACGGACAACTGCCCCGTGGCCGCCATGGCGGACGACGCCCGCCGCATCTACGGCGTGCAGTTCCACCCGGAGGTCACCCACTCCGATGAGGGCCGCACCGTCATCCGGAATTTCCTGAACCTGTGCGGCTGCGTAGGCGACTGGACCATGGCCGCCTATGCCCAGACGGCCATCGAGGCCATCCGCCAAACCGTGGGCGAAACGGGCACTGTGCTGCTGGCCCTGTCCGGCGGTGTGGATTCCTCCGTGGCCGCCGCGCTGATCTACAAGGCCATCGGCGACCGGCTGACCTGCGTGTTTGTGGATCACGGCTTCATGCGCAAGGGCGAGAGCGAGCAGGTGGTGGATGTGTTCACCAAGCTGTTCCCGGTTCGCTTCATCCGCGCGGACGCGGCGGAGTTGTTCTACGCGGATCTGGCGGGCGTGTCCGACCCGGAGCGCAAGCGCAAGATCATCGGCGCGGACTTCATCAAGGTCTTCAAGCAGGAAGCCGAGAAGCTTGGCAAGCTGGACTACTTCGCCCAGGGTACCATTTATCCCGACGTGATCGAGAGCGGCCAGGCCACGGGCGCCGCGGTAATCAAGAGCCACCACAATGTGGGCGGCCTGCCCAAGGAGCTGGGCTTCACCGAACTGATCGAGCCCCTGCGGATGCTGTTCAAGGATGAGGTCCGCGCCCTGGGCGAGACGCTGGGGCTGCCCCACGACCTGGTGTGGCGTCAGCCCTTCCCGGGGCCGGGTCTGGCCATCCGCGTGATCGGCGATCTGACGCCGGAGAAGGTGGAGATTGTTCGGGAGTCCGACGCGATCCTCCGGGAGGAGATCAAGGCGGCGGGCCTGGACAGCAGCATCCACCAGTACTTCACGGTGCTGACGGGCGTCCGCAGCGTGGGCGTGATGGGCGACGAGCGCACCTACGACTACACTGTTGCCCTGCGCGCCGTGACCACGGACGACTTCATGACGGCGGACTGGGCACGCATCCCCTACGACGTGGTGCGGACGATCTCCGCGCGCATTGTCAACGAGGTGCCCCACGTGAACCGCGTCGTGCTGGACGTGACCACCAAGCCCCCGGCGAGTATTGAGTGGGAGTGACCGCCAGAAGGGCGAAAAGCCTTGCGGCACAAGCGTTTTGGACTATTCCAAACCGCCTCTGATAACCAAATGATAACCATCTCCAAAGCCGTCTTTACAGAAAACGGCGCTGATGGCTTTGGAGTGAAGGCGGAAAATACGCTTCCCGGTTATCACCCTCTGTGAAAATATCCTGTTCAAAAGCCCTTCGCTGTGGAGGAAATCTTCCACAAGCGGAGGGCTTTCTTTATGTCCATTCTTTCAGACTTTCGGCTTTGGCTTCCGGCCGCGTTTGCGCGTGGCTGGCACTTCAGGTGGGACAGCTGCGTGGATTCGCGTGTCGTCGAAATCAGGATAATGATACCGCCAGCGGTCATACGCCTCTTTGGTGATCTCACCGGCAGCCAGCTTGGCGGATTGTTCCTGCCAGGCACGGAGACGTTGTTCCAGATCGGCTGCATGGATACCACCATCAAAAATATCAGCACGCAGACAGATCAAACCATCCGCGTTGGTGATACGAAGAAGCTTTCGGTCCTCCAACGTAAACAACGTGTGCATCAGGCCATCCATGGTATCGATGTCCGGCACGGCGATGGCCTTGGGAGAAACGTCCAGCGCTTCCGCCATCTGCCCGGTCAGTTCTGCCTTGGGGGTGCGATCCTCGGATTCATACTGAGCAAGTCTCACATCGGCCGAGTTCTCCGGAAACCCCAGAAGAAGGCCCAAATACTTTTGCGTCATCCCCCGTAAAGTGCGGAAGAAACGGATACGTTCGCCGGTTGCCATCAAATCACCTCTTGAACAGGATGATTAATCATAGCAAATCCGTTTAAGATCGTCAAGAAGGAAATTTAACAAAAAAGTTTGGAATATTCCTTGAAAGCCTATTGACACAAGCGATAATGTTTAATATAATGTCATTGAAGTTAAGCGAGATTGCTTAATTTGCAAAAGGAGGAACCCATGAAAAACCAATTTATGAGAGCAGAAGAAGTAGCTCGGGAGCTCGAAGTGTCCAGATCCTATGCCTACAGGCTGATCAGGCAACTGAATGCGGAGCTCCGCGAGAAGGGATATATGACCATCGCCGGGCGTGTGAACCGGCAGTATTTTAGGGAACGACTGTACGGTACATCAGATCAGAAGGAGTGTGAATCGCGTGTCAACGCACAAGGATGAGAAAAACGGTACCTGGTATGTGATGGTCCGGTACCACGACTGGAAGGGTGTGAAGCGGCAGAAATGCAAACGGGGCTTTGCTACCAGGCGGGAAGCGCAGGAGTGGGAGCGCAACTTCCAGCTGCAGACCGATGGAGATCCGGACATGACCTTTGAAGCCTTCTGCGAGCTGTATGAGCATGACATTCGGCCCCGGCTGAAGGAAAACACATGGCTGAGTAAAGAACACATGATCCGGACGAAGCTCCTCCCCACCTTTAGCAAGAAGATGCTGAGCGAAATTGAAACCCGGGACATCATCGCCTGGCAGAATGAGCTGCTGGCCTACCGGGATGAAAAGAAGCAGCCCTACTCGCCGACCTATCTCAAGAGTATCCATAACCAACTGGTGGCGATCCTGAACCACGCAGTCCGGCACTATGGGCTGAAGAGCAATCCCGCATCCAAGGTGGGATACATTGGAAGCAAGGAAGCGGAGGAAATGCAGTTCTGGACGAAGGAGGAATACCAGCGGTTCGCAGAAGCCGTCATGGATAAACCGATGTCCTACTACGCCTTCGAGATGCTCTACTGGTGCGGCATTCGCGAGGGCGAGCTGCTGGCACTGACACCCGGGGACTTCGACTTCAAAGCGGGTACCGTGTCCATCAGCAAGTCCTACCAGCGGCTCCACCAGGAGGACGTGATCACAGCACCGAAGACGAAGAAGAGCATTCGGACGATCAGGATGCCCAAATTCCTCTGTGAGGAGATGCAGGAATATATCCAATCCCTCTATGGGGTGAAGAAGAAGAATCGCATCTTTCCGGTCACAAAAAGCTACCTCTATCACGAAATGGATCGGGGCTGCCGTGCGTCCGGGGTCAAACGGATTCGTGTGCATGATATTCGTCACAGTCATGTATCGCTGCTGATCGACATGGGCTTCAGTGCGGTAGCCATCGCGGATCGTGTGGGACATGAGAGCATCGATATCACTTACCGTTACGCCCACCTCTTCCCCTCGAAGCAGGCTGAGATGGCCAACAAACTGGACGATGAAAGGATGGTGAATCTGAATGTCGGCTAAGAACTGTGACGATCACAACCGCTGGCGGAACATCACCGTCGGCTTCCGGGTCTCCCCGGAGGAGAACGAGCGGCTGAACAGAGCGGTGGCTCTGTCCGGGCTCCCGAAGCAGGAGTACTGCTATCGGAAATGCATGGACAACGACATCACCGTCACTCCGAATCCGCGGATCTTCAAAGCGCTGAAAACCGCACTGGATGATGTATGGACAGAGCTGAGACGCATCAGCACCGGAACCCAGCCCAGCGATGAACTGGTGAACGACATCACGCTGATTGCAAAAATGCTGAACGACATGAAAGGAGAATGACCATGACCAGCATCTTTGAACAACTCGGCGGCACCTATACCCAAGGAAGCGACGGCATGCTTTACCCCAACCTCACTCTGGGTGACAGGGAACAACGTCCTATCGGCAGATGGGGACGGATGCACAGAGCCTATCTGGAAACAGAACATCCCGGCCTGTATGA
>JAXEEE010000003.1:0-25071 GCA_034104265.1 Eubacteriales bacterium
ACGCGGCTCAGGTGGGAGGACGAGATGCACAGCGCATCCGCCACATTCTGTGCGGACAGGGATGGATCCATATAGTGCTCGCTGATATAGTTCACAATCATTTCTGAAGCGTCGCCGCGATCGGCGACGTTTTGCATACCACTCTGATACAACTGGATAAACACCGACAGCAGGTGATAGTAGTCCGGCTGATCCAGCAGCAGCTGATGGAGACGCTGGTATTCCTTCAGGCTGTCGCGGATGCCGTCGGGCTGATTGTGCACGGCGCCCTCGATGTTCAGCGCCAGCATGGTCAGCTCATGATAGGCGATTTCCGGACGAACCGTCAGGCATCCGGGCAGTGCGCTGCGGAGGGCTTCGCTGTAGGCCTCGTTGCTGCGGCTGCGAGCAGCCCTGATCACGTGCTCAAAGCACGCAGCCGGCAGGCTGTCCTCCGTGTGCGGGCCAAGCACCATGCTGGCTGGGCAGAATGCTGCGGAAGGCAGCCTGTTTTTCAGCTGCACATACGTCTGGTGAAGCTGGGTGTGATCCGTGCCGGATACGGCGAACAGGCACAGAACGGCATGGCGATCCGGCAGGGGCAGGCTGCGAAGGGATTCCGTCATGCCATGGATCAGTGTTTCTTCCTCAACAGGGCCGTCATGGCGCACGGTCAGCACGGCGATCAGGTTGCCGTCATCGGACTGAATCATCAGCATGTCCGCAAAGCCGGAAAGGTAATTGTGCATCACCTCGGCGGCAATGTGGGCATCCTCCGTCTCGGATGTGGCGTGGAAGAGCATCAGGCACACATCATGCCCCTGCTGCAGGTGAAGCATCCGGCTGATTGCAGCCTCGGCATCCGGGGTCAGCCGGGCGTCGTTGACGATGAAATTGCGCAGCATGGCGATGTTGGAATCCTGCTGATAGGCATTGACAACCTCGCTGGTGTAACGGATGGTGCGGGACAGCAGCTGCAGCTCGCTCAGGCCTTCGGCGGCCGCGTCGTCTCCCTGGGGAAGCTGGGTCTGCATCTGAACAATGATGCTTTTCACCGGCTGATACACATGGCTGGCGGTGCGCCAGGAGATCATCAGGAAAATGACCAGCAGCAGCACGCAGGCCAGGACGATGAGCAGCGCGGCGGAATAGATCGGCGTAAACAGCGCAAAGGAAGGATTGAGCAGGTACAGCGTATAGCCGGAGGATGCATTGTTCCGCGTGGTGACATAATACCGCACGCCGTCCCCGGACACAATGGCTCCATCGGCTGCGCCGTCGAGCAGCCGGCATTCGCTCAGGGTAAGGCCGATACAGGCGCTGTTGCTGGCCATGACGATCTGCCCGTCCATCACAAGGTAAAGAAGCGCGTCCCGCCCTGGGGCGTAGACGGCGGAAAACAGCTTGTCCAGATCCAGGTTGATGACGACGCCGCCTTCATCGTTGGGGAGGGTCAGCATATCCAAGGGGGAAAGCACGGCCAGGTGATGACATGTCTTTTCACCCAGGGTGGAGGTCCAGGGCACCATGTTCATCTGCGCCCCGGCGTACATCATTTCCTCCATCAGCTGATCGTCCTCCGCCCCCAGATAAAGACGTGAGGTTTTGATGGCCGTGTCCCGGCCCGATATGACGTAGATGGAGTTGAACAGGAGATTGTTGCTCATCAGCTCGGTAACGGAGAGCCCCGCATGATAGAACACGTTGAAGGGCGCGTCCGTGCCAAGGTAGATCATCTGTTTGATGTAGGGATTGCGCAGAATGGAATTCACCGACTGCCTTGCGGTGGAGAGCTGGTATTCCAGCGCCATATCATATTGATGCAGCAGCGAGGACTGCTGAGCGGAAATCTGCTCGTTGAGGGCATGATTGGCATAGAGCAGAACGCAGCCGCCGCCCAGGAGGATCACGGCAGTGGCCAGGGAGAAAATGGAGAGCCAGATGCTCCGGAAGAAGGAGCGGGAGCCGGACGCGCGACGGTACTTCATGGGACACTCTCTCCTTCCCGAGCATCGTTGTCACAGCGCTGCCATAGCTGGAAATATCATATAGTGTTTTGCTGAAAATGTCAATTATCAGACCAAAAAATGCAAGAGAGACAAAAGATTTTGCGTCCGGCGGATCAAAAAAGTGAAAAAAGCGCAAAAAATTGAGATTGAAATCGTCACCGCGTGAAGGCATACTGAAGCCAGCGGCAGATGCGGACAGGCTGCATGACCATCCGCAGGCAGACAAGCGAAAAGCAAAGGAGACAGGTTATGGCAAAAGCAGTCGTGACGGCACAGCCCGGGAAACGCCGCATGCCGCTGAAGCGGTATGTCAGTGAATTCGGCCCGCTGTGGGCGCTGGCCGCGCCGGGGCTGGCGCTGCTGATCATGTTCGCCTATATTCCCATGGCGGGTATGATCATCGTGTTCAAGGATTACCAGTTCACCAAGGGCATCTGGGGCAGCCCGTGGGTTGGGTTGAAGAATTTCGAGTTCTTCTTCTACAATATGAGCAACGCGCTGCGGGCCACCCGCAACACCCTGATCCTCAACGCTCTGAACATGTTCTTCGGGACGGTGGTGGCCATTGCCCTGGCGGTGATGTTCAGCGAGATCCGCAGCAAGCGCTTCCTGAAGGTCACGCAGACCATATCGATTTTCCCGCATTTCCTGTCCTGGGCGGTCATCGGCGGTATCGCCACGGCCTTCCTCAGCTATGACAAGGGCATGATCAACAGCCTGATCACGGCCTTTGGCGGTGAGCGGGTCGACCTGTACAACACAGCAGCCTACTGGCCGGCCATCCTGACCACCTTCAGCGTGTGGAAGGGCGCGGGCTACAGCGCGATTGTATATTACGCCACGATCTCCGGCTTTGACACGGAGCTGTACGAGGCGGCAGAGGTGGACGGCGCGACGCTGATGCAGCGCATCTTCCACATCACGCTGCCCATGCTGGTGCCCACCATCTGTGTGCTGACGTTGATGAGCGTGGGCCGCATCTTCTACGGCGACCTGTCCATGATGATGTCCATGCACAACCTGAACTCCATGCTCTATGAAACCACGGACATCATTGACACCTTCGTCTACCGCTCCATCACCCAGCTGGGTGACTTCTCCATGAGCTCCGCGGTGAGCTTGTACCAGTCCGTGTTCGGCTTCCTGCTGGTGATCTGCTCCAACTTCATCGTTGGCCGCTTCAGCAAGGAATCCCAGCTGTTCTGAGAAGGGGGAGGAAAGAGATGCTGCGTTCCAAGTCAGACAGGATTGCCATGGGCGTCATGTACGCGCTGATTACCCTGTTCACCATCCTGTGCCTGTATCCCCTGGTGCTGACGCTGATGACTTCCATCACCGACGAGCAGACCCTCGTCCGTGACGGCTACCGGCTGATCCCCGCCAAGTTCAGCCTGGACGCCTATCAGGTGATTGCCACCTCCATGGGCAGCAAGGTGGCCAACGCCTACAAGATCACCATCATCGTGACGGGGTTGGGCACGGCGATTGCGCTGTTCGTCACCTCCGCCATGGGGTATGTTACCTCGGTGCGGGAGTTCCGCCACCGCAATATCCTGAACATGTTCGTGTATATCCCGATGGTGTTTTCCTCCGGTCTGCTGCCCTGGTATGTGGTATGCACCCGGTACTATCACCTGACCAACACCCTTTGGGCGCTGATCCTGCCCGGCGCTATGAATGTGTTCAACGTTTTCCTGATGCGCAACTTCTTCCGCTCCCTGCCGGAGGCCGTCTTTGAGAGCGCGAAGCTGGACGGGGCGGGATATTTCCGGATCTTCTTCCAAATCGCCATTCCCATGGCGCAGGTGGGCATCATCACCGTGGGCCTGCTTTACGCCCTGGCCTACTGGAACGATTATTACAATGCCCTGATGTTCATCCGCAAGACGGAGATGTATCCCATGCAGTATTACCTGTACAACATCCTGTCCAATATCCAGTTTGCCGCCCGCCAGTCCCAGACGCGGCTGAACTTCAACATTGTCGTTCCCTCGGAAACGATGAAGATGGCCATCATCATCGTGACCATCGTGCCTATCCTGTTCCTGTATCCTTTCATCCAGCGCTACATCGTCAAGGGCGTTGTGGTGGGCGCGGTGAAGGGGTAAGCCCAGATTCCATCAGGTATTTGGCGGCAGGCATGCCGCTGAAACAATACAACAAGGAGGTCTTTCCATGTTCAAGCGTTTGGCAGCCATCATCCTGTCCCTGGCGTTGCTGGTGTCGGTCGCGTCCGCGTCCGCCAACGTCATCGATCCTTCCCTGGTGCCGGAAAAGACGGGTGAAATCACCATCTTCCTTTACGGTGACAAGACTCCCCGCATGGAGGAACTGCTGAAGAACGAGTTCGCTGAGGTTTTCCTGAAGGAAATCAACTGCGTTGTCAACGTGGAGTACATTCCCTGGAGCGAGTACGGCGCGGGCAACATGACTGACCGTATGATCCTGGCCGGCGGCGCCGAGGATTTCGACTCGACCCTCACCGACGCTGACTGGACCAGCCAGAGCTACACCAAGGGCTACGTCATGGACGTCAGCGGCCTGATTGAGCAGTACATGCCCCACTACCGCGCCGTGACCAACCCCGACGCCCTGCTGGGCTTCACCTTCCCGGACGGCGGCGTGTACGCCATTCCCTTCGGCAACAAGCCTACCGCCGATACTTTCCGCTCCATTTGTGTCCGCCAGGATCTGATGGATGAGGTGGGCATGACCTCCATGGAATCCCTGGAGGATCTGAAGACCTTCGTTGAGAAGGTGCATGCCGTGCATCCCGAGATGTACGCCACCATGGACTACATCCTGCCCGCCTTCATCCTGCGCGGCATTGGCGAGCGCAACCTGACCGATCTGACCACCGGTCTGTGGATCGACGAGGATTCCGGCGAGGTTGTGTCCATCGTTGAGTCCGAGGAGTTCAAGGCCCTGTGCGATTTGTACCATGAGTGGTACGAGGCCGGACTGATCTCCAAGGACATTCTCACCAGCACCACCTCCAACAACGTGCTGTTCGAGAGCGGCAACTACATGTTCTGGCGCGGCACCTGCGGCACCACCGTGTATGAGAACCTGCCTAACCTGCGCAAGGTTGTGCCGGAAGCCAACACGGCGGAATACTTCCTCAAGCCCGAGAAGACCAAGTACAAGACCCAGTACGAAAACACGGCCTTCCAGATTCCTGTCACCAGCGAGAACGCCCAGTACGTGGCCCTGTTCATTGACCTGCTGTGCACGGAGGAATATGTTGACCTGTTCACCTATGGCGTGGAAAACGTGGACTACACCGTGGAGAACGGCAAGGTGCACCGCCTGGTCAACGACGAGCTGTTCTATGACTGGATGATGTTCAACTCCAACATCTCCCTGTTCTCCGAGAACATGCCTGACGAGTTCATCCCTGTCTATCAGGCCTGGGACGATGGCGCGCTGCCCTCCAAGAAGCTGTCTGTCACCCTGGATTATTCGGATATCAAGACCGAGTACGCCCAGGTGAGCGCTGTGTGGGATGAGTACGCAAAGGCCATGATGGCGGGCGTCCTGTCCTACGACGAAACCATCGAGACCCTTCGCAGTGAAATGACCAAGGCTGGCTGGGATCGCTACATGAGCGCCATCAGCGAGCAGGTTGCCGCGCAGCTGGCGGAGTAATCCGGTTCGACAGCAAGTCCACTGAAACAAAGGCATGCATCCCGCGCTTCCTGCGGGATGCATGCTCTTTCTTTTAGATCCTCACAACGCCCTGCCTCATGGCCATCCCTGCTTCCTGCCCGCAGCCCAGGGCCCACAGGTCATAGGCAAGGAGCTCCGTGCGGAACCAGGCGGTGTCGCAGGACGCGCATGCTGCTTTGCTGATGACGGGAACGCCCTGCTGCTTCAATCGACTCAGCAGCGGAAGCGCGGTGCCCTTCAGGCCCAGCAGCCACAGCGCGTTGGGCAGGGGCTCCGAGTCCAGCTGCGCTTGCGTGATGCCCATCAGTGCGTGGGCGCACAGCCGGGACAGCCGGGCGTAGGGGTAGCGGCGTGTCTTGGCGGCGGCAAGCAGCGCCTCCCGGGTGGTGGCTGTCTGCGCTGCCTTCCGCAGCCGATCCTCAATGCCCTCGGAAAGCTCCGGCAGGGCGCGCCAGTCGTCGTCCGTCATGGTGCGCAGACGGTACATCAGCGCCTGATCCAGCGTGCCCGGACGCATCAGCTGACCGGCAAGGGTCTCCTGACGCAGAAGCGCAAATATATCCTCCGGCAGCACGCGCTGCAGGCCCTGCCAGTCGCCGCGGTCGATGGCGGCGCGCAGGGCGGTGGCGGACGGCATCTCTGCCAAAGCAGTTGCGTGGTAATCGCCTGTGCGGGCAATGGGGAAGACCTCCATGGTCGCTTGCAGGCGGCGCATGGCCCGCAGATAGCACAGGGCCAGGGTATTGTTGGGGGAGGCGAGCAGCGCGGCAGCATCAGCGGAAACATCCCCGACGGCCTGCTGTAGTGCGGCGGGATAGGGAAGTCCGCTGCCCAGAGCCTTGTGCAGCGCACCGGCAACCTCGTCTGATTCCAGCAGACTGGCGGCTTCTGTGAGCAGGGCCGCATCGGCGGTCTCCGCGCCGAAGGAGATGGCGTCCGCGCCCAGCATCTGCAGGAGCCGCACGCCCCCCAGTGCGAAGCGCTCCGCGTCCCGAACGGCCCAGCAGCAGGGCAGCGCGAACACAATATCCGCCCCGTGCATCAGCGCCATCCGCGCCCTGACAGAGGGGGACAGCACAGCGGCCTCTCCCCGCTGGGTGAAGCAGGTGGACATGACCACCGCCACGCAGTCGGCTTCCGCCTGCTGACGGGCAAGGGCAAGCTGCCGGGCGTGGCCCGGGTGGAAGGGGTTGTATTCCGCGATGACGCCGACGGTTCGCATGCTGACCTCCTGCTGATGTTGCTTCCATGATTATACCACGCCCCGCAGGGAATGCACAAGCTGCGGGAATCTGTCGGGGATGGGGGATTTGGCGATTGAAACCCTTTACAAACGGCAGAAAAATGGTATAATATGTTGAGACCTCATCTCAGAAAGGAAGGTTCTTTGAAATGAAGCAGTTCATGGTAGAAACCTCCGCCCGCCACGTGCACGTGTCCCAGGAAGCCCTTGAGACCCTGTTCGGCAAGGGCTACGCGCTGAATGTCAAGAAGATGCTCTCTCAGCCCGGCCAGTACGCCAGCGCTGAGCGTGTAGATGTTGTCGGCCCCAAGAAGACCCTCACCGGCGTGAGCATTCTGGGCCCCGTCCGTCCCGCCTGCCAGGTGGAGATTTCCCTGACCGACGCCCGCACCATCGGCGTGGCTGCGCCCGTGCGTGAGTCCGGCGACATCGCCGGCACCCCCGGCTGCAAGCTGGTGGGCCCCTGCGGCGAGGTGGAGCTGACCGAGGGCGTGATCGCCGCCAAGCGTCACATCCACATGACCCCTGCCGACGCCGAGGAGTACGGCGTGAAGGACAAGGATGTTGTGTCCGTGAAGATTGACACCGACGGCCGCTCCCTGATCTTCGGCGACGTGGTGGTCCGCGTCAGCGAGAAGTTCGCCCTGGCCATGCACATCGACACCGACGAGTCCAACGCTGCCGCCTGCGGCCGCGACGTAAAGGGCGAGATCGTCAAGTAATATTCCCGCGCCTTGCGCAAGTAACGACAGAAGGAGCATCATCCCATGAAGGTTTTGATTGTCAACGCCGGTTCTTCCTCCCTGAAGTACCAGCTGGTGGACATGGATGACGAGAGCGTCATCGCCAAGGGCCTGGTGGAGCGCATCAACATCGAGGGCTCCCACCTGAACCAGAAGACCCCCGACGGCAAGATCACCGACATCTACCAGGAGATCCCCGACCATGTGTGCGCCACCAAGCTGATGCTGGCGGCCCTGCAGGATCCCGAGAAGGGCGTCATCAAGTCCGTGGATGAGATCGGCGCAGTGGGCCATCGCGTGCTGCACGGCGGCGAGGAGTTCACCGCCTCCTGCATCATCACCGATGAGGTGAAGGCGGCCATCCGCAAGTACATCCCCCTGGGCCCCCTGCACAATCCTGCCAACCTGATGGGCATCGAGGCCTGCGAGGCCGTTATGCCCACCACGCCCCAGGTGGCCGTGTTCGACACTGCCTTCCATCAGACCATGCCCCCCAAGGCCTTCATGTACGGCGTGCCCTATGAGTACTACAAGGATCTGGGCGTGCGCCGCTACGGCTTCCACGGCACCTCCCACCGCTATGTGAGCAAGCGGGTGTGCGAGTTCCTGGGCGTGGATCCTGTGGGCAAGAAGATCATCATCGCCCACCTGGGCAACGGCTCCAGCCTGAGCGCCGTGGTGGATGGCAAGTGCGTGGACACCTCCATGGGCATCACCCCCCTGGAAGGCGTGGTGATGGGTACCCGCTGCGGCTCCTGCGACCCCGCCGTGGTGCAGTTCATCGCCAACAACGCCCACATGACCGTGGACGAAGTGCTGACCATGATGAACAAGAAGTCCGGCCTGCTGGGCATCTCCGGCCTGTCCTCCGACATGCGCGACATTGACAAGGCTGCCGACGAGGGCCACGAGCGCGCTGCCCTGGCCCGCGACATGCTGGTCTACGGCATCAAGAAGTACATCGGCTCCTATGCCGCGGCCATGGGAGGCGTGGACATCATCGCCTTCACCGCCGGCATCGGCGAGAACGGCCCCGAGCTGCGCGAAGCCGTGATGAAGGACATGGAATTCCTGGGCTGCAAGCTGGATCCTGAGAAGAACAAGGTGCGCGGCAAGGAAACCGTCGTCTCCACCCCGGACAGCAAGGTGACCATCTGCGTCATCCCCACCAACGAGGAGATCATGATCGCCCGCGATACCCTGGAGCTGGTCAGCAGGTAAGGCGGGAAAAAAGTTTTCCGCAAAGCCGCTTTTACCGGCAAAATATCGTTGACAAACGCCGCGGGAACCGATATAATATCAGGCGGTCACATTTGCTGTGGCGAATTCAAGCATGGGCTTTTCGGCCCGGTTTGAGGTGAGTGGATGAAGCTGAACGCTACCCCGGCGCTGAAGGATCCCGGTCAGGAATACCCCTTCGAAGGCGAGCAGACCATTGCTCCCCAGGAGATCGGCGGCGACACGGTCACCTTTGACCCTGCGCAGCTCAAGGGTGTGTATTCCGCCACGGAGGACGGAAGCGTGACGGTGGAAGGCAGCCTTGTCACCACGGCCCACGGCACCTGTGCCAACTGTCTGGAGCCCGCCAGCGCGCGGATCGAGGCGGAATTCCGGGAGACCTTCCTGCGGGACGGGAATCCCGAGGATGACGAGATCTTCGCCTACGAAGGTTATACCCTCGATTTTGAGAAGCTGGCCATGTCCTACGCGCTGCTCAATCTGCCCATGCGCATGCTGTGCAGGGAGGATTGTTCCGGCCTGTCGGTCGGCCCGGACGACGATGTTTGCTTATGCCAGAAGGAAGCGCCCACGCAGCGCCCTTTTGCGGCATTGCAGCAGCTGTTGACTGAAAAGTCCAACACAAATGAACAATAAGGTCAGCAGACCGCTGTCCTATTCAGCATGAGGAGGTGTGAATATGGCTCTTCCGAAGGGAAAAATTTCTAAGGCTCGCAAGCACAGCCGCCAGGCCAACTGGAAGCTGTCCCTGCCCGGCATCGTCGAGTGCCCCCAGTGCCATCAGATGAAGCTGGCTCACCGCGTGTGCAAGCACTGCGGCTACTACAAGGGCGTCCAGGTCGTCAAGAACGACGAGGAGAAGAACGCCTGATAGGTTCCCACCTGAACTGAACATGCTCGCATCAGGAAGAGGAGTACCCTGCGCGCGCGGCAAGAGAGAGCGGTTCACCGGCTGAAAGACCGCTTCCGGCAGCAAACAGGGGAAGGTCGCTTCTCAGAGCGCCGGGCGAACGGGGCGGATCCTCCGCCTGCCAGTAGTCCGATGCGGTAGCACCCGTTATCGTGCGCTTGAGGCAGACTCTTTGTTTGCGAAGCAAGGTGGTACCACGGAACGCAGCTCCGTCCTTCGGGATGGGGCTGCGTTTTGCATTGTTCATGGTGATGAAGGCATAGCCTGCGCCGTGCTGCACAGCAAGGAGGTGACCCGCATTGTCCTACGGTGAGAAGGTTCTGTCCCGGGTGCTCACGCCCGGGATGCTGGTTCTCGTCGTTGGCGCGGTTCTGGTGTATGGCTCGGTGTTCCTGGCGGACAGGATCGCCCCGGCGAAGAAGGAATTGGTCAATGTCATCATGAAGGCTGTGGGCTGCCTGCTGGCTCTGGTGGGGCTGCTCATGGTCATGGAGTTCATCTGATGGAGGAGGATACGTTCTATGGAGAAGAAGCTCTCCGCGCAGGAGATGGATACGAAGTTCAACCCCCAAGCCATTGAGGGCGAAATCTACAAGGAGTGGGAGGCCTCCGGCGCCTTTGAAGCGCACCGGGTGGAAGGGAAGAAGCCCTTCACCATCGTGATGCCTCCGCCCAACATTACCGGCCAGCTGCACATGGGCCATGCCATGGACTGCACCCTGCAGGACTGCGCCATCCGTTATCACCGCATGAAGGGCGATCCTACCCTGTGGCTCCCCGGCACCGACCATGCCGCCATCGCCACGGAAGTCAAGATTGTGGAAGCCATGCGCAAGGAGGGCCTGACCAAGGAGAGTCTTGGCCGTGAGGGCTTCCTGAAGCGGGCCTGGGCGTGGAAGGACGAATACGGCGGACGCATTGTGAACCAGCAGCGGCGCATGGGCGTCAGCTGCGACTGGAGCCGCGAGCGCTTCACCATGGACGAGGGCTGCTCCAGGGCCGTGCGGGAGACCTTCTGCCGCCTGTATGAGAAGGGCCTGATCTACCGCGGCAACCGCCTGGTGAACTGGTGCCCCGACTGCCAGTCCGCCATTTCCGATGCGGAAGTGGTGCATAATGAGATGGACGGCCACTTCTGGCATCTGCTGTACCCGGTGAAGGAAACCGGCGAGATGCTGGAGCTGGCCACCACCCGTCCCGAAACCATGCTGGGCGACACCGCCGTGGCCATCAACCCCAACGATGAGCGCTATGCCCACCTCCACGGCTGCCACGTGATGCTGCCCCTGATCAACAAGGAGATTCCCATCGTGTGCGACGAGCATGCGGATATGGAGAAGGGCACCGGCGTGGTGAAGATCACCCCCGCCCATGACCCCAACGACTACGAGGTGGGCGCGCGGCATGACCTGCCCCTGGTGCGGGTGTTCACCTACGACGGCCATATGACCGGCCCCGAGGACAAGGCTGCCTGCGACGCGCTGTTCGCCTCCGGCAAGGCCGGCAAGAACGAGCCCCATGTGCTGGACTGCGGCAAGTACGCCGGCATGACCACCGCCCAGGCCCGCAAGGCCATCGTGGCGGATCTGGAGGCGCTGGGTCTGCTGAAGTCCATCGAGCCCATCAAGCATGAGGTGGGCGTGTGCTACCGCCACACCAGGACGGTCATCGAGCCCATGGTGTCCAAGCAGTGGTTCGTGGACATGAAGCCCCTGGCCAAGCCCGCCATTGAGGCTGTGACCAGCGGCAGGACGCAGTTTGTGCCGGAGCGCTTCGCCAAGCAGTACATGAACTGGATGGAGAACATCCGCGACTGGTGCATCAGCCGTCAGCTGTGGTGGGGCCACCGGATTCCCGTGTGGTACTGCGACGACTGCGACGAAATGATGGTGCGCCGGGAGGATCCCTGCTGCTGCTCCAGGTGCGGGAGCAAGAACATCCATCAGGACGAGGACGTGCTGGACACCTGGTTCTCCTCCGCCCTGTGGCCCTTCTCCACCCTGGGCTGGCCCGACAACACCGAGGATCTGAAGTACTTCTATCCCACCGACGTGCTGGTGACCGGCTACGACATCATCACCTTCTGGGTGAGCCGAATGATCACCTGCGGCGTGGAGGAAATGGGCGAGACGCCCTTCAAGACCGTGCTGATCCACGGCCTGGTGCGCGATGAGCTGGGCCGGAAGATGTCCAAGTCCCTGGGCAACGGTGTGGATCCCCTGGAGGTCATTGACGAGTACGGCGCGGACGCGCTGCGCTTCTCCCTGGTGATGGGCGTGTCTCCCGGCAACGACACCCGCTACTCCCGCGAGAAGGTGGAGAGCGCCCGCAACTTCGCCAACAAGGTGTGGAACGCCAGCCGCTTCGTGCTGATGAACGTGGACGCCCGCCGGGAGATCGACCCTGCCAGCCTGACCCTGGCGGACAAGTGGATCCTGACCCGCTTCCAGGACGCGGCCCGGAGCATCTCCGCCAACATGGAGGAGGGCGAGTTCGGCCTGGCGGCCAACCGCATCTACGACTTCGCCTGGAGCGAGTTCTGCGACTGGTACATCGAGATGGCCAAGTCCCGCCTCACCGGAGAGGATCAGGCGGCGAAGGAAGCGGTGCAGGCGGTGCTGCTCTATGTGCTGGAGGGCCTGCTCAAGCTACTGCACCCCTTCATGCCCTTCCTCACCGAGCAGGTGTACAAGTATCTGCCGGGCAGCGAGGGCTTCCTGATGCTCAAGGTCTGGCCTGAGGCGAATCCTGCCTTCGACTTCCCCCAGGATGAGGAGAAAATGGCGGGCATCATGGAGATCATCCGCACCATCCGCAACCTGCGTGCCGAGATGAACGTGGCCGCCGGCAAGCGCACGCACCTGATGCTGGTGCCCGCCGAGGGCTGGGCCGACACCCTGGCCCATGCGGACATGTACTTCCGCCGCCTGGCCGGTGCTTCCGCCTCCGAGGTGATCACCGACCGCGCGACCATCACGGGCAAGAATGTGTCCGCCGTGACCAAGGCCGGCGAGCTGTTCATCCCCCTGGGCGACCTGGTGGACTTCGACAAGGAGATCGCCCGGCTGCAGAAAGAGCTGGATAACGTGCGCAAGGAAATTGCCCGTGCCGAGGGCAAGCTGGGCAATCCCGGCTTTGTCAGCAAGGCTCCCGCCGCCCTGGTGGAGCAGGAGAAGGCCAAGCTGGCCGACAACCGCACCAAGGTGGGCGCGCTGGAGAACCGCATCGCTGAACTGAAGGAATCCATGTAAAACAGCTCTCCGCCCGGAAGGCAGCGGCACATCCGCGCTTTCCGGGCGGAATTTGAAACACGGGGCAGGAGAATGCGTACCCGGGCAAGAACCATCACGCTGAGGGACGGCAGAACAGCCCTGCTGCGCCCGTCGGAAATCCGCGATGCGCAGGCGTTGGTGGACAATCTGCGGCAGATGTCGGGGGAGACGCCTTTTCTGCTGCGCACAGCGGAGGAATGCACCATGACCGTCTCCGGGGAGGAGGCGTTTATCAGGCGCCTGCTGGATTTCCCGCTGGACGTGATGCTGGTGTGTGAAGCAGAGGGCAGCGTCATCGGCAGCTGCTCGCTTTCCCGCCAGCCCTTCAGGAAAACCTGCCACGGGGCGGAGGTGGCGCTGGCGCTGCTGAAAGCCTGGTGGGGCCTGGGCATCGGCAGGGCCATGCTTTCCGCCATGGAGGAAGAGGCCCGCGCCATGGGCGTAGCCCAGCTGGAGTTGGAATACATCGAGGGTAACGACAGGGCTCGCGCGCTGTACGAAAGGCACGGCTTCCGCCCGGCGGGTGAACATCCCAATGCCATCCGCCTGGAGGACGGCAGTTTGCGCACCCTCTGCCTGATGCTACGGGAACTGTAAGAAACATGTACGGAAGGAAGCGTATGCCATGACCGCGCAGCAGGTGATTGACGCCATCCACGGCTCCTATGCCCTGGGCAGCAAGCGTGGCCTGAGGAATGTGCTGGATCTGGTGGACGCGCTGTGCCCTCAGCGGCGGGTTCCCGTCATTCACGTGGCGGGCACCAACGGCAAGGGCAGCATCTGCGCCATGCTGGAGTCCATCCTGCGCCATGGGGGGTATCATACGGGGCTGTACACCTCGCCCTTCCTGCAGGCGTACCAGGAGCGCATCCGGGTGGACGGCCTGCCCCTGTCGGATGAGCTGCTTGTCCGCTACGGCGAGCCGCTGGTAGCGGCATCCGAGCGTCTGAAGGTCGAGGACGACTGCTTCGCCACGCCCTTTGAGTTGGGTACGGCCCTGGCTGCCTCCGTGTTCGAGGGGGAGCAGGTGGACTTCGCCATTGTGGAGGTGGGCATGGGCGGCAGGCTTGACCCCACCAACTTCGTCAGCCCCTGCGTGTGCGCCATTGCCGCCATCGGGCTGGATCACATGGCCTTCCTGGGGGACACGCTGCCCGCCATCGCGGCGGAGAAGGCGGGCATCATCAAGCCCGGTGTGCCGGTGGTGTGCCATCCCGCGGAGGATGACGTAGCTGCCGTGTTCGCCGATGCGGCGGAAGCCGTCCATGCGCCGCTGCGACAGATGCGGCGTGACATGATCCTCCGCAGCGAATGCGATGAGCGTGGCTCCCGGGCGACCTTCCGGCTGAAAAACACCTGGGAGGACATGATCATTCCTCTGCCCGGCGAGCATCAGCTGACCAACGCGCTGACTGTGTTGGGGGCGGTGGAAGCCCTGCGGGATCAGGGCTATGACATCCCCGACGAGGCCGTGCGACAAGGCATGACCGCCACCCGCTGGCCCGCCAGGCTGGAATGGTGCGGCAATATCCTGATTGACGGGGCGCACAATCCCCAGGGCCTGCAGGCGCTGAGCTGCTTTGTGCACCGGCACCTGCAGGACAGGCGGCGGGCGCTGCTCACCGGCGTGCTGGCGGACAAGATTCAGCCGGAGCTGCTGACGCTGCTGGCGGACCTGGCGGAGGACATCGTCACCGTCACACCGGACAACCCCCGGGCCATGGAGGCAGCGGAGCTGGCGCAGCGGCTGAATGCCTGCGGTGGGCATGCATCGGCTGCGGCCTCGCTGGAGGAGGGCTTGCAGCAGGCCCGCGCCCTGGCCGGGGATGAAGGCATTGTCGTTGCTGCCGGGTCGCTGTACTTCGCCGGAAGCCTGCGGACGCTGCTGGGCCTTGGTTGGCGGTAAGGGGGAATGCCCATGATACGCGCTGCAACCCAAAGCGACCTGCCCTGGCTTAAGGAGCATGACCGGCACATCGGGGAGGATGAACTGCGGGAGTCCGTCCGGCGGGGAAGGATCCTGCTGGCGGAGCAGGACGGGCAGATCATCGGCTGGCTGCGGTGGAGCCTGTTCTGGGACGAGATTCCCTTCATGAACATGCTGTACCTGCTGGAGGGCTTCCGCCGCCAGGGCCTGGGGCGTGCGCTCGTCAGCCGCTGGGAGGAGGACATGCGCCGTCAGGGGCATCGCCGGGTAATGACCTCCAGCCAGGCCAACGAGGAGGGCCAGCACTTCTACCGCCGCCTGGGCTATCAGGACGCGGGTGCGCTGCTGCTGCCCGGCGAGCCGCTGGAAATCATCTTCCTGAAGGAGCTTGCGCCTTGACGCACGATGTACGCATTCGCTCCATGCGGCAAAGCGATGCAGCTTTCTTCACTGAGGCCGAGCGCACTTAGGGCTGGCATACGGAGGAGGAGAAGTTCCTCCTGCGCCTGCGGGATCAGGAGGAGGGCCGGGCTGTCGCGCTGGTGGCCGAGTGCGATGGCGAACCGGCAGGCTACATTCACGTGTACCCGGACGCCCAGGAGGGCCCCTTCGCGGGACGGGGCTGGCCGGAAATCGTGGACTTCGCGGTGCTGGAGAAGTTCCGCAGCAGGGGAATCGGGCGTATGCTGATGGATGCGGCGGAAGCCGCGGCTTCCCGATATGCCGATACGGTGTACCTGGGCGTTGGCCTGCACAGCGGCTATGGCGCGGCGCAGCGGATGTACATCCGGCGGGGTTATATGCCGGACGGTTCCGGCGTGTGGTACGGCAATCGGCCCTGCCCGCCCTACGCGCCCTGCTGCAATGATGACGAGCTTGTCCTGTACCTGTACAGGCGGCTGAAGGAGGAGCAGGATGACGCTGCACGCTGACACGCTGCCAAATCTGCCGCAGCTGCTGACCCTGTACGGGCGTGTGGCTGGACGAACTACACCCGTCGTCCCGAGCGGCTGCAGGCGGCCCTGCGCGGTTCCCTGGTGGTGCTGACGGCCTGGGAGGGCGATGCGCTGATCGGCCTTGCCCGGGCGGTGGGGGATGGTGTAAGCATCCTGTTTGTGCAGGATGTGCTGGTGGATCCCGCCTTGCAGCGGCAGGGCGTTGGCCGGGCGCTGATGCAGGCGATCCTGGAACGTTTTCAGGAGGTATATCAGGTTCAGCTGCTGGCGGACAGGGATAGCGGAACGGAGGCCTTCTACAGGAGTCTGGGATTCCGTCCGGCGGAGGACATGGGCAGCATGGCATTCCTGCGAATGAAGGGATAAGGAGGAACATCATGGACAGGCACAACGGCGTCAAGCAGACCGTCAAGGCCGGCATCAGCTTCGGCACGGCCCTGGCGATGGTCATCAGCTATACCAACTGGCACAGCGTGGGCTGGGCGATCTTCCACGGCCTGCTCAGCTGGGTGTATGTGATTTACTACGTGCTCCGCTACTGAGCGCGCAGAAGGAGAACGAACATGGACTTTATCCACGAACCCGTACTGTTACAGGAGGTGCTGAACTGGATGGCCGTGCGCCCCGGCGGCGTGTACGCCGACGGCACCCTGGGCGGCGGCGGACACAGCGGCGCGATGCTGCGGGCCTCCGGCGGCACGGCCACGCTCTACGGCATTGACCGGGATATGACCGCCATTGAGGCTGCCACGGCCCGGCTGAAGGAGTTCTCAGGCTTCCAAGCGCTGCATGGCAACTTCCACGACGGCAAGCGGCTGCTTCAGGAGGCCGGCGCGCCGCCCCTGGACGGTGTGCTGCTGGATCTGGGGGTGTCCTCGCCGCAGCTGGACGTGGGGGAGCGGGGCTTCTCCTACCATGAGGACGCGCCCCTCGACATGCGCATGGACGCTTCCCAGGGCATGACGGCGGCGGAGCTGCTCAACACCCTGCCGGAGAAGGAAATCTGCCGGATCATCCGCGACTACGGCGAGGAGAAGTGGGCAGCGCGGATTGCGGCCATCATCTGCGAGCATCGGGCGAAAAAGCCCCTGGCGACCACCTTCGACCTGGTGCACGCGGTGGACGCAGCCATCCCAAAGGCCGTGCGCCGCAAGGACGACGGCCACCCCGCTCGGAGAACCTTCCAGGCGGTGCGCATTGCCGTCAATGATGAGCTGGATCCGCTGGATCAGGCGCTGTGCGACTTTGTGGACTGCCTGAAGCCCGGCGGGCGCATCCTGGTGATCACCTTCCACTCCCTGGAGGACAGGCTGGTGAAGCGCTGCTTCCAGCGGCTGCAAAATCCCTGCACCTGCCCGCCCAAGGCGCCCATCTGCACCTGCGGGAAGAAGCCGCAAATCCGCGTGCTGGCCAAGGGGGCCGTGCCGCCCACGGAGGAGGAGGTCGCCCGGAATCCCCGCGCCCGCAGCGCGAAGCTCCGCGTGGCCGAGAAGCTGGAGGTGGAATGATGCCGACGCTGTATGTGGTGGCGACGCCCATCGGCAACCTGCAGGACATGTCGCCCCGGGCGGTGGAGACCCTGCGGCAGGTGGCGCTGATCGCGGCGGAAGATACCCGAGTCACGAAGAAGCTGCTGAACGTGTTTCAGCTGGACACGCCGCTGACCTCCTGCCATCAGCACAACGAGGAGGGCAAGGGAGCCTATCTTGCGGATCGCATGGTGGCGGAGAACATCGATGTGGCCCTGACCACCGACGCGGGCACCCCCTGCGTGTCCGACCCGGGCTATGGCCTGGTGAAGGCGGCGGTGGAACGGGGGATTGAGGTCATTCCGATCCCCGGGTGCTGCGCGGCGGTATCGGCCCTGTCTGTGAGCGGGTTCGACACCCGGGAGTTTGCCTTCTACGGCTTCCTGCCCCGGGAAAAGAAGGATCTGCGGGAGAAGCTGCTCTCCATGGCCCGTCAGGTACCGGTGGCGGTGGTGCATGAGTCGCCTTTCCGGGTGGTGGAGCTGATGGAGGTTATCGCCCAGACCCTGCCCGGCTGTCAGGTGTCCGCCTCATGCGACCTGACCAAGCTGCACGAAAAGACCATCCGCGGCTCAGCGGAGCAGGTGCTGGCGGACTTGCGGGCCAATCCCAAGGCCGAGAAGGGCGAGTACTGCCTGGTGCTGGACTTCCACGGTGTGCAGCTGCCTGATGAGCCTGCGCCGGTGGCGGAGATTTCACTGGAGGCGCGGCTGACAGAGCAGATGCTCAACGGCCTGAGCCTGCGGGACGCCCAGAGCGAGCTTGTCCTGCAGGGGGAGAAGAAAAATGCCGTGAAGGCTGCGGCCCTGCGGCTGAAGCGACTGTTTACGGAGGATGAAGCATGAGAGAGATCAGCGCGTCCGTGATTGCAGACACGGTGGCCCGGCTTTGCGTGGAGGCCAACCGGAACCTGCCTGGGGACGTGGCCTGCGCCCTGCGGGCCTCGGCGGAGAAGGAACCCTTTCCCCCGGCCCGGGAGCTGATGGACATTCTGGTGAAAAACGAGGGCATCGCCCGGGAGACCGCCATGCCTATCTGCCAGGATACCGGCATGGCGGTGGTTTTCGCGGAGGTCGGGCAGGATGTGCATATCACGGGCGACTTTGAGACTGCGGTGAACGAGGGCGTGCACCGGGGGTATGTGGAGGGCCTGCTGCGCAAGAGCGTGGTAGGGGATCCCCTGCGCCGGGTCAACACCGGCGACAACACCCCGGCCATTCTGCACACCCGGCTGGTACCCGGGGATCAGGTGAAGCTGACGGTGGCCCCCAAGGGCTTTGGCAGCGAGAACATGTCCCGGCTGGACATGCTGACGCCTTCCGCCGGTGTGGAGGGCGTGAAGCGCTTCGTGGTGGAGACGGTGAAAAAGGCCGGTGCGAATCCCTGCCCGCCCATGGTGCTGGGCGTGGGCATCGGCGGCGATTTTGAGCGGGTGGCCGAAATGGCAAAGGAGGCGCTGATGATCCCCCTGGACGCGTCCAACCCCGATCCCTACTACGCCGCGCTGGAGAAGGACCTGCTGACCCTGGTGAACGAGACCGGCATCGGCCCTCAGGGACTGGGCGGCCTGACCACCTGTCTGGGGCTGCACATTGTGGCGGGGCCCACGCACATCGCGGGGCTGCCCGTGGCAGTCAACGTCAGCTGCCATGTGACCCGGCATCAAACCGCTGTGCTGTGAAGGAGGGACGAGCTATGCGCAACATAACCACGCCTCTGACGGAGGAGGTTGTCCGCTCCCTGCACGCGGGGGAGCAGGTGACGCTCAGCGGGGTGATCTACACCGCCCGTGACGCGGCCCATCTGCGGATGATGGACTGTATCGCCAAGGGCGAGCCTCTGCCCATGCCCCTGGAGGGTCAGGTGATCTACTACGCCGGGCCGACTCCCGCGCCGGAGGGCAAACCCGTGGGTTCCATTGGCCCAACCACCTCCGTGCGAATGGACGCATGTACGCCGCCGCTGCTGGAACGGGGTCTGGCCGGGATGATCGGCAAGGGTCTGCGTGGCGCGCAGGTTGTTCAGGCCATGCAGGAGCATCCGTCGGTGTACTTCGCGGCGGTGGGGGGCGCAGCGGCGCTGATGGCCCAGTGCGTCACCTCCCTGGAGGTCATTGCCTGGGACGATCTGGGGCCGGAGTCGGTCAAGCGGCTGACGGTGAAGGAGCTGCCCCTGGTGGTGGCGGTGGACTGCTATGGGCAGGATGCCTTTGCCCTGGGCCAGCAGGCCTACCGGGCCAGCCTGGTCAAATAAGCCCGTGAAAAGGGGAGCGGCCTTGCAGCCGTTCCCCTTCGCGATTTACGGGATGCAAATGATGGTGCCGGAGGAGAAGTCCGTGGGCACCAGGGTGGGGTTGAGCATGAGCAGCCTGCCACGGGTGGTGCCCAGGGATTCCGCCAGGGAGTCGAGGCTCTCCCCAGGCTGAATGGTGTAGGCGCGGGTTCCGGCGCAGGCCTGCCGGGTGCCGGAGGGCGGCGCGCAGTAGGGGGTACCGGCCCGCATGGCGCCGGGACGAATGGTGGGGTTGGCGGCCCGCATGGCCCGGTAGCTGACGTTGAGATCCACCAGCAGATCGGCGTAGGTCTGACCCTCCTGAATGGTGCGGGCCTCGTAGCCGATGGGGCAGGAGATGCCAGGCGCAGAAGGCTCGGAGGGCGTGGGGGTCGTGGATGTACTGGCCTCGGGGATGCAGATCACCTGGCCGATGGTCAGGTTGCTGCTGTCCACCCCGGGGTTGCGTTCCTGCAATTCATGCACGGTGATGCCCAGCCGCTCGGCGATGGACGTGAAGGTTTCGCCCTGCTGCACGGCGTAGGTGCGGCCGGTGACGCAGGTGTGCACCTGGCTGGGCATGCAGATCTCCGTACCGGCGGCGATGGTGGAGAAATCGACACCCTCGTTGAGAATCTGGATGGCGTGGGCGGTGGTGCCGTGGACGCGGGCGACGCTGTTTAAGGTATCGCCTTCCTTCCAGTCGTAGTAGCTGGCCCCGCGGGGACAGATGCGGCCCTGGTTCTGCATAGTGCACTCCTCCTAGCTGATTCTTTGGAAGCAAAGGCGCAGGCCCACCATGACGAAATCGGGCGGTTCTTTGCCTGATTGCTACCTTTACTCCGTAAGCATTCTATGCTATAATGGACGATGGGTGCAAAGGAGAACCTCTGCATGACTTTGTTGTGCAAGCTGGGCGAATCCTTGGCGCCATTTTTTCTGCTGCTGTACACCCGACCCATCATGCGTCAAAGGAAAGGCGGAATCACTCCCATGAAGCATCTGCTGAAGCTGTTGGATCTGACCCCTGGGGAAATCAGGGATTTGCTGGACCTGGCGGACAGGCTCAAGGCCGACAACAAGGCCGGGATCCCTCACCCCATCCTCAAGGGCAAGACTCTGGGCATGATCTTTGAAAAATCCTCCACCCGCACCCGCGTCAGCTTTGAGACCGGCATGTATCAGCTGGGGGGACACGCGCTGTTCCTCTCCAGCAGGGATCTGCAGATCGGCCGGGGCGAGCCGGTTGAGGACACGGCCCGTGTGCTGTCCCGCTACCTGGACGGCATTATGATCCGCACCTTCGCCCAGGAGGAAGTGGAGAGCTTGGCGCGCTACGGGTCGATCCCGATCATCAACGGCCTGACGGACTTCTGCCATCCCTGCCAGGTGCTGGCTGACCTGCAGACTGTCCGGGAGCACAAGGGCCGCCTGGAAGGGCTGAACATGTGCTACATCGGCGACGGCAACAACATGGCCAACAGCCTGATCGTGGGCTTCCTGAAGATGGGCTGTCATGTGTCCATCGCCTGCCCCGACGCCTATCACCCCGACGCGCAGGTGCTGGCCTTCACGAGGGAATACCCGGGCATGTTCTTCATGACGGACAAGCCCCTGGAGGCCGCGAAGGACGCCGACGTGATCTTCACCGACGTGTGGGCCTCCATGGGCCAGGAGGGCGAGAAAGCCATCCGCGAGAAGGCCTTTGCGGGCTATCAGGTCAACCGTGAGCTGATGGCCGTGGCGCATCCGGACTGCATGGTGCAACACTGCCTGCCTGCCCACCGGGGCGAGGAGATCACCGCGGAGGTCTTTGAGGCCCATGCGGATGAGATCTTCGACGAGGCCGAGAACCGCCTGCATGCCCAGAAGGCCGTGATGGTTGCAGTCATGAAGGGGGAGTAAGCATGAGCAAGAAGGGTTATCTGCTGCTGGAGGACGGCCAGCTGCTGGAGGGCGAGCTTCACGGCGCGGAGAAGAGCGCCAGGGCGGAGCTGGTCTTCACCACGGCCATGGTGGGCTACCTGGAGACGCTGACCGACCCCAGCTACAACGGACAGATCGTCATCCAGACCTTCCCCTGCATCGGCAACTACGGCGTGATCTCCGAGGATTTCGAGAGCCCCCGGCCCCGGCTGTCGGGCTATGTGGTGCGTGAATTGTGTGATGCGCCCTGCAATTTCCGCTCCGAGGGCGCGCTGGAGAATTATCTCCGGGAGCAGGGCATTCCCTGCCTGACCGGCGTGGACACCCGGGCCCTGACCCGGAAGCTCCGCGACCACGGCGTGATGAATGCCGCTATCCTCACTGAAAAGCCTGAGGATATGGAGGCGGCTGTGGCAGAGCTGCGGGCGCTGCCCTTCCATCCCTCCATCTATGACGTGACCTGTCCTGAGGTCATGCCGCCCCGCACCAAGGGCGTGTACAACGTGGTGCTGTGGGACTTCGGCGCGAAGGAAAACATCCGCCGTGAGCTGGAGAAGCGCGGCTGCGCCGTAACCTGCGTGCCTGCCAGCGCCACCTGCGCTGAAATTCTCCGGCTGAACCCCGACGGTGTGATGCTCTCCAACGGCCCAGGCGATCCCACGGACAACGTGGATGTGATCCATGAGCTGCGGGAGCTGTGCACCCATGGGATTCCCCTGTTCGGCATCTGCCTGGGGCATCAGCTGCTGGCCCTGAGCCAGGGCGCGAGGATCACCAAGCTGAAGTACGGCCACCGCGGCGCGAACCAGCCCGTGAAGGACGTGAAGACCGGCCTGAGCTACATCACCAGCCAGAACCATGGCTATGCCGTGGAGAACGACAGCCTGCCGGAGAACGCCTCCCTGCGCTTTGTCAACGGCAACGACGGCACCTGCGAGGGCATTGATTACAGCGATATGCTGGCCTACTCCGTCCAGTTCCATCCGGAAGCCTGCGGCGGGCCCCTTGACACCCGCTTCCTCTTCGACCGCTTCATTGCCATGATGGGAGGGAATAAGGAATGCCGCTGAATCCTGAACTGCACAAGGTCATGATTATTGGCTCCGGCCCCATCGTCATCGGCCAGGCGGCGGAGTTCGACTACGCCGGCTCCCAGGCCTGCCGTGCGCTGAAGGCCGCCGGGCTGGAGGTGGTGCTGGTCAACCCCAACCCCGCCACCATTCAGACCGACCACGCCTCCGCCGACCATATCTACATTGAACCCCTGTCCCTGGAGACGCTGCGGCGCATCATCCTCAAGGAGAAGCCTGACAGCCTGCTGTCCACCCTGGGCGGTCAGAGCGGCCTGACCCTGTCCATGCAGCTGGCCAAGGAGGGCTTCCTGGAGCAGCACGGCGTGAAGCTGCTGGGTGCGCGCTGCGAGACCATCGAGAAGGCTGAGGATCGCCTGAAGTTCAAGGAGACCATGGAGGCCATCCACCAGCCCTGCATTCCCTCCGAGGTGGTGGAAAACGTCCCCGACGCGCTGGCCTTCGCGGAAAAGATCGGCTATCCGGTGATTGTGCGCCCTGCCTACACCCTGGGCGGCTCCGGCGGCGGTATCTGCCAGAACGAGGAGGAGCTGCGGGAGATTGCCGAGAATGGCCTGCGCCTGAGCCCCATCACCCAGATTCTGGTGGAGAAGTGCATCTCCGGCTGGAAGGAAATCGAGTTTGAGGTCATGCGGGACAGCAAGGGCAACGTGATTGCCGTCTGCTCCATGGAGAACATCGACCCCGTGGGCGTGCATACCGGCGACTCCATCGTGGTGGCCCCCGCGCTGACCCTGGCGGACCGGGAATACCAGATGCTCCGCCGGGCCGCGCTGGATATCATCACTGCCCTGGAGGTGGAAGGTGGCTGCAACTGCCAGTTCGCGCTGAATCCCGACTCCTTCGAGTATGCGGTCATTGAGGTCAACCCCCGCGTAAGCCGCTCCTCCGCCCTGGCCTCCAAGGCCACGGGCTATCCCATCGCCAAGTGCGCGGCGCAGATCGCCATCGGCTACACGCTGGATGAGATCATGAATGCTCTCACCGGCAAGACCTGCGCCTGCTTTGAGCCCTCCATCGACTACATTGTGGCCAAGGTGCCCAAGTGGCCCTTCGACAAGTTCGTCTACGGCAAGCGCACCCTGGGTACGCAGATGAAGGCCACGGGCGAGGTCATGTCCATCGGCGTGAACGTGGAGCAGGCCTTGATGAAGGCCGTGCGCGGCGCGGAAATCGGCTGCGACACCCTGCGCATGAAGTCCATGGCCGACCTGAACGACGAGGAGCTGCTGGAGCTCATCGGCAAGTGCACCGACCAGCGGATGTTCGCGGTGTACGAGGCCATCGGCCGGGGCGTGAGCCTGGAGAAGCTGCACGAGATCACCAAGATCGACTACTTCTTCCTGAACAAGTTCAAAAACCTGTTCCTGATGGAAAGCCGCCTGAAGGAAGGCAGCATTGACGGCGATACCTACCTGAAGGCCAAGCGCATGGGCTACCCCGACAAGGCCATCGAGCGGCTGTCCGGGGAGAAGGTGCCCTTCCACCGGGATCCCGTGTACAAGATGGTGGACACCTGCGCGGCGGAGTTCGCGGCGGAAACCCCCTACTTCTATGCCACCTATGACGATGAGAACGAGGCGGAGCAGTTCATCGCCGAGCGGCCCAAGAAGCCCTGTGTGATGGTGCTGGGCTCCGGCCCCATCCGCATCGGCCAGGGCATTGAGTTCGACTATGCCTCCGTCCACTGCGTGTGGATGCTCAAGCAGGCCGGCTACGACGTTGTCATGGTCAACAACAACCCCGAGACCGTCTCCACCGACTTCGACACCGCCGACCGCCTGTACTTCGAGCCCCTGACCCCCGAGGACGTGCTGGGCGTCATTGCCACGGAGAAGCCCGTGGGCGTGGTGGCGGCCTTCGGCGGACAGACGGCCATCAAGCTGACCCATGCCCTGGAGCAGGCAGGCGTGCGCATTCTGGGCACCTCCGCGGACATGATCGACGCGGCGGAGGATCGCGAGCGCTTCGACGCAGCCATGGAGAAGTACGGCATCAAGCGCCCCAAGGGTACCACGGTCATGACCACCGAGGAGGCCCTCAAGGCTGCCAACGAGCTGGGCTACCCCGTGCTGGTACGGCCCTCCTACGTGCTGGGCGGCCAGAACATGATCATTGCCTACCAGGACAGCGACATTGTCGAGTACATGAAGATCATCCTGGCCCAGGGCATTGAGAACCCCATCCTGATTGACCAGTACCTCAAGGGCATCGAGGCCGAGGCCGACGCCATCTGCGATGGCGAGGACGTGCTGATTCCCGGCATCATGGAGCATGTGGAATCCGCAGGCGTGCATAGCGGCGACT
>JAXEEE010000004.1:0-10088 GCA_034104265.1 Eubacteriales bacterium
ATCTGCTGGGACGCCGGATGAACCGCCAGGCACTGGGCAGTATGTTCTCCGGCGCAGCCCTGGGCGTGCCGTACCTGCTGGTGATGATCCGGATCCGGCGGATCACGGGAACGGATTTCAGCCGGTTCCTGCGGACTCTGGGTGCCGGCACTCTGGCGGTCGCCGCAATCTATGTTGTCATCACTGTGCTGATCCGAAGGTATTACCTTCGCCGCATTATCGGGAGAGAGTGAGGAATTTGAATGAGCGAAACATCGAAAATCATCGAGATTCGTGATCTGAAAAAAGAATACAACGAAGCATCCGGCTCGATTCTCCGGGGGCTGTCCTTCGACGTCAACCCTGGGGATTTCATTGCGGTGATGGGACGGTCGGGCTGCGGGAAGACCACCTTTCTGAAGATCCTGGGGCTGGTACTGAAGAAATCTTCCGGCACGTATCTGTTCCGGGACAGAAACATTGACGACCTCTGGGAGTCGGAGATTGCAGACATCCGCCGGCGGGAGATGGGGTTCGTTTACCAGAATTATAACCTGATGCAGAGCCTTACAGCCCGGGAGAATATCGAGCTTCCTGCTGTGCTGGACAAAACCCCGCAGGACAAGCGTTCGGCTCGATGCATGTCTCTGATGGAGGAATTCGGCATCGCCCATCTGGCGGAGAAGTATCCGTACGAAATGTCCGGCGGCGAACAGCAGCGGGTCGGAATATGCCGGGCCTTGATCAATGACCCGGACCTGATTCTGGCGGATGAACCGACCGGTAATCTGGATTCGGTCATGGGGGAAACGGTGATCAGAGCTTTCCAGCGAATGAACCGGGAGATGGGGAAAGCGGTCATTATCGTCACCCACGATCCGAAAATCGCCGCCCGGTGCCGGAAAACCGTTCACATGAAGGACGGGGTCTTCACGGATCCGGAGCAGCCTCGTCCACCGGCTGCCGGACAGGCGTCAGAATGATAACAATGAAAATGAAGAGGAAATCATGAAGTATGAAAATATTGTGCGGGGAACGTTCATAGACCGGCCGAACCGCTTCGTTGCCCATGTGGAGACCTCAGGCTGGCCGGAAACCGTTCATGTGAAGAACACCGGCCGCTGCCGGGAGCTGCTGCTGCCCGGCGCTGCGGTCTGGCTGGAGGAAAGCGGCAATCCCGCCCGCAAGACCCGCTACGACCTGGTCTGCGTGGAGAACCGCGGCTATACTGTCAACATGGACAGCCAGGCCCCCAACCTGATCTTCGGGGAATGGCTGGCCTCCGGAGCCTGCCTGCCGGGCGTGCGCGCCATCCGTCCGGAAACCCGCTATGGCGATTCCCGCTTTGACTTCGCCTATGAACGGGAGACGGCGGAGGGTGAAAGCATCCGCGGCTTCGCGGAGGTGAAGGGCGTCACCCTGTTTGACGACGGGGGCGTCGCCTACTTCCCCGACGCGCCCACGGAGCGGGGCGTGAAGCATGTGCGGGAGCTGATCGCTGCCCGTGAGGCCGGGTACGAGGCCATGATCTGCTTCGTGCTGCAGCGGGAGAACGTGACCTGCCTCAGGCCCAACGACCGTACCCATCCGGCCTTCGGCGAGGCGCTGCGGGAGGCCGCGGCATCCGGCGTGATGCTGAAGGCCGTGTGCTGCAGCGTCACCCCCGACAGCTGCACCGCCGACCATATCGTCCCCGTGATCCTGGATGAAAGGAGTCCCGCCCCGTGAAGAAGCTTATCGCCCTCACGCTGGCCCTGACGCTGTGCCTGACAGCCGCGTCCGCGCTGGCGCTGTCCAGCGAGACGGTCATTGAACCGGCCTGGCCTGTGCCGGAGTATGTGACCTGGCTGCTGGAGGCAGCCCGGGGGGAGCTGGGCTACGAGGAGGGCACACGGGGCTGGACCAAGTACGGCGAGTGGCGGGGCGATCCCTACGCCCAGTGGTGCGCGGAGTACCTGTGCTGGTGCGTGGATCAGGTAGATCAGCAGCACGGCACGGAGCTGCTTCAAAACGTATACCCCCTCTACTCCGGCACCAACACGGGCAAGAACTGGTTCATCCGCCAGGGCCGCTACGTGTGCCGGTGGGGGAACATCGACGGCTGGGGCTACCAGTGGCTCAAGGGCGAGGACAGCTACATCACCACGGGCAGCTACATTCCCCAGCCGGGGGACTGGGTCTTCTTCACCTGGGACAGCGACCAGGACACCGACCACGTGGCCATGGTGGAATACTGCACCCAGGACGAGGAAGGCAATGTGACCATCCATGTGCTGGAGGGCAACGCACCCTCGGCGGTGGCGCGGAACACCTACCCCCTGACCTACACGCGGATTCTGGGCTTCGGTACGGTGCATGACGTGATGGACATCACCATGCGCTCCGGCTGCACGGGCGAAAAGGTGCGTGCGCTGCAGGAGAAGCTGATCTACCTGGGCTACATGACCGAGGGGCAAAACGGCGGCACCTACGGCAGCGGCACCCAGCAGGCCGTGACGGCCTTTCAGGCGGACGAAGGCCTGAAGCAGCACGGCATTGCCAACATCGCCACCCAGGCCGCGCTGGACAAGCGCTACAACCAGGCGCTGGATCAGGATCCGAACACCTGGCTCATCCTTGACGACGATGATTAACCGATAATAACGCTGGAGGCATCCTGATGGATCCCATTTATGTATTCGGTCACCGCAACCCGGACACGGACTCGGTGGTTTCCGCCATGGCCTACGCCGCGCTGCACAACGCCCTGGGCGAAAACGAGTACCAGGCCGCCTGCCTGGGCCGCCTGAACGACGAAACCGCCTACCTGCTGGAGCGGTTCGGCTTTGAGCCGCCGCAGCTGCTCTCCACCGTGCGCACCCAGGTGCGGGACATTGAGTTCGACCATCCGCCGTTCGTGTCCTCCGCCGTGGCCATGAGCCACGCCTGGGAGATTTTCCGCACCAATCCCAACCTGTTCGCCCTGCCCGTCACCACCGACGGCGGGAAGCTCTACGGCATGCTGACCACCACCAACGTGGCCGAGCGGGACATGGACTCCATCTACCGCCCCGTGGCGGAGGACGTGCCGGTGTGCAACCTGCTGGCCGCCCTGGAGGGCCGGATCATCAACAACGACGACGATGTGTTCGACCACATTTCCGGCGAGGTCATCATCGCCCTGCCCTCCTCCGGCGACTGCCTGCGGGGCGTGGGCGAGGGCGCGGTGATCATCTGCGGGCAGCAGGAGGACGTGGTGGAGAAGGCGCTCTCCCTGAAGGCCAGCTGCATCATCCTCTGCCAGAGCGACCTGGCGGAAAAGTACCGGGGGCTGTCCTCCCCCACCTGCCTGATCGCCACCCCCTGCGACGCCTACCGCGCCGCCCGCATGATCTACCAGGCTGCGCCGGTGGGCCGGGTGGCCGCCACGGAGGATCTGACCTACTTCCGCCTGGACGATTATCTGGACGATGTGCGGGAGACCGTGCTGCAGAGCCGTCACCGGGCCTACCCCGTGCTGGACGAAAACGACCGGGTGGTGGGCACCCTGGGCCGGTATCACCTGTTGCGGCCCCGGCGCAAGCGCGTGGTGCTGATGGATCACAACGAGCGCGCCCAGTCCGTCCCCGGGCTGGAGCAGGCGGACATTGTCGCCATCATTGACCACCACCGCCTGGCGGACGTGCAGACGGGCAACCCCGTCTTCATGCGCAATGAGCCTGTGGGCTCCACCACCACCATCGTGGCCTCCATGTACCAGGAGCTGGGGCTGATGCCCCCGGAGAAGCTGGCGGGGCTGATGGCCGCGGCCATCCTGTCGGACACGGTGCTGTTCAAGTCCCCCACCTGCACGCCCCGGGACAGGCGGATCGCCCAGCGGCTGGCGCGCATTGCGGGCCTGGACCTGGACACCCTGGGCCGGGAGCTGTTCTCCGCCGCCTCCGCCAGCGGCAAGCCCGTGGACGAGCTGCTGGCCACGGACTTCAAGGAATTCCACATTGCCGGCCACACCCTAGGCATCGGGCAGATCACCTGCCTGGACACCGACCGGGCGCTGGAGCGGCTGCCGGAGATTCTCCCCGCCATGGAGGCCATGAAGGCGAAGAATGGCTACGACATGCAGCTGCTGATGCTCACCGACGTGCTGCGGGAAGGCACGGAGCTGATCTTCCTGGGCGATGAGGACGTGATCCGCATGGCCTTCAACGTCAGCGATGTGCAGGGCAACCACGTTTTCCTGCCCCACGTTGTGTCCCGAAAGAAACAGATTGTCCCGGCCCTGGCGCTTCTGTGGGGCTAAGAGAAAGATTACGGAGGTTACGCATGACCCACCTGTTCAAGAGAATAACGGCGCTGCTGTTGTGCCTGTGCCTGCTTCTCCCCTGTCTGGCCTGCGCCGAAGGGGCCCATGCCGTCCGCTTCACGCTGGAGGCGGAGATGAACCCCGACGCCTATCCCGAGGCGGATCGCAAGCTGATGGAGGCGCTGTCGGAGCTGATCGGCATCATCGGCCTGGAGGGCACCTTTGAGTACAACGAGGACTGCATCGATCTGAACGCGCAGCTGATGCTGGATCAGGCGGAGGAAACCCGCACCGCCTTCCGCCTGTACGGGTGCGAGAGCACCTGGGCGCTGCAAAGCAGCCTGCTGGGCGAGCAGCAGCTGTTCTTCCCCCTGACCAGCCTGCTGGAATTCTGCATGAAGGCCTACTTCCACCTGAATGTGCCGCTGCAGCGGGTGGGTCTGCTGCTCACGCCCTTTGTGCACAAGGACGCCTTCGCCACCTTCACCTCCATGTGGCATTCCGTCATGAACAGGGAGGAAGGTACCCGCACCATCCCCCGGGAGGACGTGCTGGAGCTGGCGGGACAGATCGCCGACACTGCCTGGACCGACCGGGCCTTCACCTACTGGGCAATGGCGGTGGGGCTGGAAAGCGGCTATGACACGGCCATCACCGACGCCTTCACGGGCCTGCAAACGTGGGCGGACAGCTTCCTGGAGGAGGAGGGCGTCACGGTCACCGTCACCGGCGCGGATCAGACCTGGGCCACCGGCAGCACCACGCTGTTCTCCCGCACGGTGCGGGAGGGCTGGACCACCCTGTCCCTGTCCCTGCCCGCCACCCCGGAGGGCTATGTGCTGTCCGGCTTCCTGACCGTGCTGGACACCGGCGCGTACCTCAATGCTGACGCCCGCCTGACCGTCACCCTGGAGGGCGAGAGCATCCTGGACATGCGGCTCTCCGCGGATGACATTCCCCTGCTGATTTCCTCCGACGGCCCCTTTGCCCTCACCTGGGATGTCACCGGTGACGCTGCCCCCGACGGGGTTCACCTCCGCTTTGAGGGCGAAAGCGAGGACGGCGTTTTCACCATCCGGCAGAAGGACGCCGCCACCGGCGACACCATGCTGACCCTGCGCGGCACCGCTGCCCCGGGGCAGAATGTCTCCCCCCTGAACTGGACGCCCCGGGATCTGACCGGCCTGGCCTTCTTCTCCGTCAGCGACTCGACCCTGTCCCAGTTTGCGGCGGATGTGCTGCCCACCTTCGCCAGGGGCGCGCTGCCCCTGCTGGCCCACGCCCCGGTCAAGGCCTGCCAGGCGCTGATGGATCTGGTCACCGGCACCGGCATTCTGGATTTGATGACCTCCTCCACCACCGACCTGGACAGCGTGGATGAGGAAACCGCCTTTGATGAGGAGGGCTCCTTTGACGAGGAAGGCTGGTTCGACGAGGAAGGCTCCTTTGATGAGGAAGGCTGGTTCGACGAGGAAGGTTCCTTTGACGAGGAAGGCTTCGGCGTCGACTGGGATGACGAAAGCCTGTACGAGTAAGCGTGTTCCTGGTTTCCCGTGCCGCCATTCGGCGGAAGCGTCCCGGATTGCCGGGGCGCTTTTCTATTGTTCATTGTTTGTTCAAACATTATCAATAGCACGCTATTGACAGTGTTTTTCGCCTGCGCTATACTATTATCTGTTACCTTGTGCAAAGAAGGAGGAAATGCATCGTGTGCAAACCGCCCCATGCACTGGGGCCGACCATCAAGCGCATCAACGACTATATGGCCAAGGAGGCCAACCGCCACCTGAAGGCCCACAACCTGACCCTGGCGCAGAACCGGCTGCTGATGACCCTGTACCGTCAGGCAGAATACACCGCCACCCTCAAGGAGCTGGAGGGGCTGTTCCACGTCTCCCAGCCCACGGTGGTTGGTCTGGCGGCCCGGCTGGAGGCCAAGGGCTTTGTCACCCGGTGTCCGGATCCCTGCGACAGGCGTATCAAGCATGTGCGGCTGACGGAGGCGGGCCGCGCCATGTGCCTGGCCTCCCTGGAGGACATCCACACCCTGGAGGAAAAGCTGACCGCTCCCCTGACTCCCGAGGAACGGGCTGCCTTTGCCGATATGCTCACGCGCATTGCCGCGTCCATGCGCTGATGCCCACCGCGCCCATCACTGCAACAGAAAGGATGAATGCCACCCATGCAAGCCAAAACGTCCATGCTGTCCACCCTGGCAGGCCAGGTGAAGCAGTACAAGAGACAATCTATCCTCACACCCATCTGCGCGGCCCTGGAAGTGTTTATGGAGGTGCTGATCCCCTACGCCACGGCCGCCATCATTGACAAGGGCATCACCGCCGGGGACTTCCGCCAGGTCTGCTTCTATGGCCTGGTCATGGTGCTGCTGGCCACCGCCAGCCTGTTCTTCGGCGTGGCCGCAGCCAAGCTGGCTGCCACGGCCTCCACGGGCTTCGCAGCCAACCTGCGCGAGGCCATGTTCACCAATATCCAGACCTTCTCCTTCTCCAACATCGACAAGTTCTCCACCGCCGGTCTGATCACCCGCATGACCACCGACGTGAACAATATCCAGAACGCCTACGGTATGTGCATGCGCATTGCCGTGCGCGCCCCGCTGACGCTGGTCAGCTCCATGTTCATGTGCTTCTTTATCAATGCGCGGATCTCCCTGGTATTCCTGGTGGCGGTGGTGGTGCTGGCCCTGGTGCTGTCCATCCTGCTGCGCAAGGTGTCCAGGCTCTTCTCCCAGGTGTTTGAGAAGTACGACGCCCTCAACGCCTCCGTGCAGGAGAACGTCTCCGCCATCCGCGTGGTGAAGGCCTTCGTCCGCGAGGGCTATGAGCAGGGCAAGTTCTCCAAGGCCTCGCTGAACGTGTGCAACCTCTTCGTCAAAGCCGAGAGCATCATCGCGCTGAACAACCCCGTCATGATGCTGGTGGTGTACGGGTGCATCATCACCATCAGCTGGTTCGGCGCGCACTTTATCGTCGCCGGCACGCTGACCACGGGCGAGCTGACCAGCCTGTTCAGCTACGTCATGAGCACGCTGATGAGCCTGATGATGCTGTCCATGATCTTTGTCATGCTGACCATGTCCGTGGCCAGCGGCCGCCGCATTGCCGAGGTCATCAACGAGAAGGCTGACCTGACCGATCCCGAGCAGCCCGTCAAGGATGTGAAGGACGGCAGCATCGACTTTGACGACGTGACCTTCTCCTACCGGCACACCGGCTCCGGCAAGCCCACGCTGCAGCATATCAACCTGCACATTCACGCGGGCGAGACCATTGGCATCATCGGCGGCACGGGCTGCGGCAAGTCCAGCCTGGTGAGCCTGATCTCCCGCCTGTACGATGTGGACAGCGGCAGCGTGTCTGTGGGTGGGCTGGATGTGCGCCGCTACGACATGGAAGCCCTGCGCAACCAGGTGGCCGTTGTGCTGCAGAAAAACGTGCTGTTCTCCGGCACCATTCTGGAAAACCTGCGCTGGGGCAAGGAGGACGCCACCGAGGAGGAATGCCGGGAGGCCTGCCGCCTGGCCTGCGCGGACGAGTTCATCCAGCGCATGCCGGAAAAATACAACACCCACATCGAGCAGGGCGGTTCCAATGTCTCCGGCGGCCAGAAGCAGCGCCTGTGCATCGCCCGTGCCCTGCTCAAGAGCCCCAAGGTGCTGATCCTGGACGACTCCACCTCCGCCGTGGACACCGCCACCGACGCCAAGATCCGCCGGGCCTTCACCCAGCACATCCCCGGCGTGACCAAGCTGATCATCGCCCAGCGCATCTCCTCCGTGCAGGACGCGGACCGCATCATCGTCATGGAGGACGGCGCCATCGCCGCCTTCGATACCCATGAGAACCTGATGCGCACGAGCGATATCTACCGTGAAATCTACGAGACCCAGCAGGGCGGCAGCGGCGACTTTGACGAGGCTGCCCTGGCGGATGACGACAAGGAGGTGCGCAACCATGAATAAGGGCAGACCCGGTCCCGGCCATGGCCCCAGGGGGATGGGCCCCCGCGGCAGCATGAAGGGCCAGTGGAAGCAACTGGGCCGCATCATGGGCTATATGCTGCGCAATTACAAGTGGCTGTTCGCCATGGTGCTGGTGTGCATCCTGGTGACGGCGCTTTGCACCATCCAGGCCACGCTGTTCCTGCAGGTGCTGATTGACGATTATATCCTGCCCATGCTGTCCACAGCAGAGGCAGGCGGCACGGTGGACTACGGCCCCCTGGGCGCGGCGCTGGCACGGCTGGCCGTCGTGCTGTCTCTGGGCCTGATCACCAGCTATGCCTACAATCGCATCATGGCGGTCATCAGCCAGGGTACCATGCACCGCATGCGCTCGGAGCTGTTCACGCACATGGAATCCCTGCCCATCAAGTACTTCGACACCCATGTGCACGGCGATATCATGTCCGTGTACACCAACGACATCGACACCCTGCGCCAGCTGATCGGCCAGACCATCCCGCAGATCTTCAACTCCATCATCACCGTGGTGATCACCTTCACCAGCATGGTGCGCATGAGCCCGCTGCTGACGGTACTGTCCCTTTTGATGATCGGCGTGATGATGTTCACCGCCGGGAAGCTCTCCGCCAAGTCCGGCAGGTACTTCGTGGAGCAGCAGCGGAACCTGGGCAAGGTCAACGGCTACATTGAGGAAATGATGACCGGCCAGAAGGTGGTCAAGGTCTTCTGCCATGAGGAGAAGAACATGGAGGCCTTCAACGCCATGAACGAGGAGCTTCGTTCCAGTGCGGAAACCGCCAACACCTTCGCCAACATCATGGGCCCGGTGAACAACAACCTGGGCCACCTGAGCTATGTGCTGTGCGCGGTGGGCGGCGCGCTGATGGCCCTGGGCGGCGTGGGCGGCCTGACCCTGGGCGCCCTGGTCAGCTACCTGACGCTGAGCAAGAACTTCACCCAGCCCGTGACACAGATTGTGCAGCAGTTCAACAGCGTGATCATGGCCATGGCCGGCGCAGGCCGCGTCTTCGCCATGATGGACGAGACCCCCGAGCAGGACGACGGCTATGTGGAGCTGGTCAATGCCCGGGAGCTGCCTGACGGCACCCTGACCGAGAGCGAGGAGCGCACCGGCCTGTGGGCCTGGAAGCATCCCCATCAGGAGGACGGCACCGTCACCTACCATAAGCTGGAGGGCGGCGTGACCTTCAATGATGTGGACTTCGGCTACTCCGAGGACAAGACCGTACTGCACAACATCAGCATGTACGCCATGCCCGGGCAGAAGATCGCCTTTGTCGGCGGCACAGGCGCAGGCAAAACCACCATCACCAACCTGATCAACCGATTCTACGACATCCAGGACGGCAAGATCCGCTACGACGACATCAACATCAACAAGATCCGCAAGGCTGATCTGCGCCACTCCCTGGGCATGGTTTTGCAGGACACCCACCTGTTCACCGGCACGGTGATGGACAACATCCGCTACGGCCGCCTGGACGCCACGGACGAGGAGTGCATCGCCGCTGCCCGGCTGGCTAACGCCGACGGCTTCATCACCCGCCTGCCCGACGGCTATAGCACCATGCTCACCGGCGACGGCGCAAACCTGTCCCAGGGCCAGCGGCAGCTGCTGGCCATCGCCCGCGCCGCGGTGGCAGACCCGCCCTGCCTGATCCTGGACGAGGCGACCTCCTCCATCGACACCCGCACCGAGACCCTGGTGCAGCGGGGCATGGACGCGCTGATGAAGGGACGTACCACCTTCGTCATTGCGCACCGGCTGTCCACCGTGCGCAACTCGGACTGCATCATGGTGCTGGAGCAGGGCCGGATCAT
>JAXEEE010000005.1:0-4045 GCA_034104265.1 Eubacteriales bacterium
TCGTCGCCTGCTCGGAAACTCCGGCTGCTTCCCTTGGGGCTGCGCGAACCTGCCGTTCCCATCGCGGGATGCGGGGCATCCCGCCCGGAAACTCGCGTTTTTCGTTTTCCTTTTTTCTGTTCTGTTGTGCTGCGCCTGGGCTGCCGCCCAGACCTGCGCAGGGGCTAACGCCGCCCCTGCACCCGCGCAAGGGGCATCGCCCCTTGACCCGTTTCCGCTGGCGCGATCCTTGGGGTTGGTCTTATTTGCTGTATTTTTCAAACCAGTTCGTGATTTCCTCCAGGCGGCGGATACGGTGCTTGGGCTTGCCGGAACGGGACAGCTCGTGGTTCTCACCGTGGAACAGGCACAGGCGCGCAGGCACGCCCTTGTCCTTCAGCGCGGTGAACATCTGCAGGCCCTCCGCCATCGGGCAGCGGTAGTCCTCGTCGGAGTGAATGAACAGCGTGGGCGTTACGGCGCTGGATGCGTACTTCAGCGGCGAATGCTCCCACAGCTTCTCCGGGTTGTCGAAGGGGTGAGCATCGTTCTGGTCGGTGGCGAACATGTAGCCGATATCCGACACGCCGTAGAAGCTCAGCCAGTTGGCGATGGAGCGCTGGGACGCTGCGCAGCAGAAGCGATCCGTGTGGCCGATGATCCAGTTGGTCATGAAGCCGCCGTAGCTGCCGCCGGTCTCGCAGACCCGCTTGGGGTTAATCTGCGGATAGGCCGCCAGCACCGCATCGGTGAAGGCCATGATGTGCCGGTAGTCCGTCTCGCCGTAGTGGCCGCGGATGTCGGCAAAGTCGTTGTCCCTTCCGTCGCTGCCCTTGGGGTTGCAGAAGAACACGAAGTACCCCATGTTCGCCCACAGCTGCATCTCGTGGTAGAACACCGTGCCGTAGACGGTCTTGGGGCCGCCGTGGATGTCCAGCACGGCGGGGTAGCGCTTGCTGGGGTCGTAGTCCCTGGGCTCAAGCACCCATCCGCCGATGGTGTAGCCCTCGCTCTCCACAGTCAGGGGCCTGGGCTTGGCCACATACTTGCCCTTGAGGGCGGCGTCGTTGAAGTGGGTCAGCTGGGTCAGGCGGCACTTGCGCAGGTCGTAGGCGTACAGCTCCTGCAGCTTCTGCTCGAACATGGCCACCAGCAGCACCACGTCGCTCCTGTCGGACACGTCGAAGCAGTCCACGCTGCCCGCCTTGCCGAGAATCTGCTCGTCGCTGCCGTCGGGATGCAGGCGGAACAGCGGCGCATCCCCCTCCCGGGTGGTGACGTAGTACATGTCATTGCCCCGGACGGCCTGCTGCTGTCCGCCGCCCAGGCGGCAGTCGCTGCCCACGGAGCCGTACATGCTGTATTCCTCCCGGCGCACAACCGTCAGCTCCCCCGTCCGGGGATCCAGCGCGTACACCCAGTTGTTCTCGTTCAGCCCGTAGCGCGCGCCCTCCGTGCCCAGCACATACAGCCGCTCGCCCACCGTCAGCAGCCCGGACACCGCCAGGCGGTCATGCGCCATGACCGTGCGAACCTCGCCGGTCCGCCAGTTCACCGCGCGGATGCAGCAGCCCAGGATGGGCAGCTTGTCCGTCCAGCCGGACGCATCGAAGAACACCTCGTCCCCCATGACGGTCATGGCGCCCACGTTCTCCGTGTCCCCGGTGACGCGGCGGACGCTCAGCGGCGCCGTCTCCACCAGGTACAGGGCGGCGCGCTGCTTGTTGGTCACGCCCTCGCCGTTGCTCCAGAAGGGAATCTCGTCAAAGACCTCATAGTCCTTGTCCTCCTCCCGGTTCTTGGCCACCTGGGCCCGGGCCTCGGCGGTCATCTGGTCGTAGTCGGGGACGTTCACGTCCAGCGCGCCCACAACCGCCAGATGGGTTTCGTCCAGCACCTTCACCGTGGCGGCGGCAAAGGGCAGGGTGAAGGCAGGCATCGCCTCGCCACCCCGCACGTCCAGCGCGTAGTAGCTGGTGAACTGCTCCTTGGCGGCGGCGCGCTTCTTCTCCTTTTCGGAGCGCACGGCGGGGAAGAGGATCCGGTTCTCGTCCAGCCAGACGAAGCTCCGCTCCTTGCCCAGGTCGGTCATCTGGCGCACCTGCCCGTCCCACAGGTACAGGCGGGAGGAATAGGCGTTCTGCTCCTCCTCGCAGGAGGATACCACAAAGGCGGCCTTCTTGCCGTCCGGAGCCCAGCGCACCTCCGAGAGGAAGCGGTAGTTCAGGAAGTCCTTCAGTTGAAGCTGCTGCATAAAGGGTTCAGTCTCCTTTCGTGGATGAGGATGTCAGATCGTTTGCAATCACGCCCAGGCGGATGAGCCTGCAGTGGATGGCGTACGCGCTCCGGCCGAAGTGCCGGGCCAGCTGCTGCTCCGTCCAGTCGGGGTACATGCGGACAAGCTCGTCGTCGTCCGCCTGCGTCCAGGGCTGACGCGACCGGGACGCGCCGCTGCCGCCGCCCTCCAGCCCCAGGGCCTTCAGCTGATTCGCCACGCCCCGGTGCCTGCGCGAAAGCAGGGGCGCCATGGCCTCCGGGCTCATGCCCTGGCGGAAGAGCTGCTCCAGCAGGGCGTTGTCCTCCGCCGTCCAGGGACGGCCCGCGTTCAGGCGGCCATCCTTGCGCACCCAGATATCCTCCCGGGCCGCGTCCTGGCCCCGCAGGGCCTTGACCGCCATGCGCAGGGCCTGGCTTGTCCGCTCGTCGCAGCACACGTGGGACGGGGGCAGGATCTCCCCCGTGAAGGGATCTGCGCCCTGGGCCAGCGCCTCCAGCAGGCCTGCGGCCTCCAGCTGCGTCATGCATGTTCCTCCCTGCGTTTTTCCCAATTATAGCATGGGGGACGGGGACTGTAAAGCGCGGCATTTTCCGGGCGTTGAAAATCCGGCGGAAACGTAGTATAATCACAAAATCCGATCGCAAAGGAGCTGTCCCGCCATGAATTGTTCCGTCATTCCCGAGGGCTACACGCCCAAGCTGTCCCTATACCAGACCCAGAGCGCCATCAGCCTGATCAAGCGGGTGTTCCAGGACGCCCTGGCCCTGTCCCTGCACCTGAAACGCGTGTCCGCGCCCCTGTTCGTGGAGCCCTCCTCCGGCCTCAACGACGACCTCAACGGCGTGGAGCGTCCCGTGGGCTTCGACATTCCCTTCGCCGGGGCCGACGCGCAGGTGGTGCACTCTCTGGCCAAGTGGAAGCGCATGGCCCTCTACCGCTACGACGTGTTCCCCGGCAAGGGCATTTACACCGACATGAACGCCATCCGCCGGGACGAGAGCCTGGACAACCTGCACTCCGTCTATGTGGATCAGTGGGACTGGGAGAAGGTCATCACCCCCGAGAGCCGCAACGAGTTCACCCTGCACCAGACGGTGCGGGACATTGTGGGTGCCATCTGCGACACGCAGCTGACGGTGCGGGGCAAGTACCCGCAGCTGTGCGACACGCCCCTTTTGAAGCGCGAGGTGACCTTCGTCACCGCCCAGGAGCTGGAGGACATGTACCCCGCCCTGACCTCCAAGGAGCGGGAGAATGTCTTTGTGAAGGAGCACGGGACGGTGTTCATCCAGGGGATCGGCGGGGCGCTTCGTTCCGGCAAGCCCCACGACGGCCGCGCGCCGGACTACGACGACTGGGATCTGAACGGCGACATTCTGTTCTACCATCCTGTGCTGGACTGCGCGATGGAGATTTCCTCCATGGGCATCCGCGTGAGTCCGGAGTCCCTCGACCGTCAGCTGACGATTGCGCACTGCGATCACCGGCGGGAGCTGCCCTTCCACCGGATGCTGCTGGAGGGCAAGCTGCCGCTGACGATGGGCGGCGGCATTGGGCAGAGCCGTTTGTGCATGCTGCTGCTGGGCAAGGCGCACATTGGCGAAGTCCAGTCCTCGATCTGGGACGAGGCGACCCGCGAGGCCTTCGAAAACGCGAATATCACACTGCTATAAGCAGTGTCAAAAAAGTGGCCTGCGGGCCACTTTTTTGAGTTGGCACTCGCTCACTGGTCGGAGGGCAGAGCCCTCCTCCCGGCCGTTCGCGAGTGTAAGGAAAGTTTTCCGCGGG
>JAXEEE010000006.1:0-2931 GCA_034104265.1 Eubacteriales bacterium
AGCCGTTCGGTATCCATCGAAACACGCGCATAAGCCGCGACACGTTTTCGCTGAAGAAGGTCCGGTTTTTCCACGTCGATCCGCGTTATGGATTTGGCCATTGTATCAAGCCTCCTTTCGACCGTATTACTCACTCTGAATGCCCGAAAAGTCAAGCAATATCAAGGGTTTTCGAGAGATAAAGAACTGATTGGCGGGTCGTATTTCTCGATCAGAACAGCCCTTGCCTGGACGAATTCCTCGGCGGTCAGCAAGCCCTTGTCGCGTAGTTGCTCAAGCACGGACAGGCAGAGCCGGTATCCCTGTTCCCGCTGAAACATGCTCATGTCCATCACTTATTCCCCCTTCCCGCGCGAAAGGCGGCATAACATCCGCGGTTGCAGAAGCTGCGCTGCGTGACACCATATACCTCGAATGTCCTGCCGCACTTCCTGCAGGTGAAGGTATGCGTGGTCTTCTGCGTCAGCTGGTCCCGGTGCGCTGCCCACCACTGCATCCTGCAGGCATCTGAGCAGAAGCGCTTGTGCTTGCGTCCGGGCACTTGCTGGATAGGGGCTCCGCATTGTTCGCAGCCACCCTTGGCAGTGTGTCTGCCGACACTGGATCGGGCTCCGCCCAGTTCATGCCGGATACAATAGCTCTTGACCTTGCTGGCTGATATGCCAAGCAGTGCGGCAATGGCTCCATAGCTTTTGCCTTCACCCCGCAGCCGGGTGATCCGTTCCTTTTCCTGTGCTGTCATTCGGCACCTCCTTCCGGGGCATCGTCCGGCGATCCCGCAATACGGAGAAAAGGACAGGCTTTTGAGGGGGGTACCAAAAAAAAGCGGTCAGCCGAAGCCAACCGCCAGTGTGAGAGGATTATGCTATTTTGCTGTACTTCCCGGACACCCAACCCACGCAACCGTTGACCACGACCGCGTGCCAGCCGTTTTCAGCCGTTGCCACCCACGCAAAGGTGTCGCCGTTCTTCGCTGCGGTGATGCGGCTGTACTGCGTACCGTTGCCGGTGCGGATGTTGACCGTGCCGCTGACGCATGAGATCGTGACCTTCCTGCCGGTGGTGTCGGGCGTTTCTTCGCTTTCCTCCGGCTCGGAGGGCTTCAGCGCCTCGTCCCGGTCGGCGGTCGCAGCCATCAGCGCAGCATGGGTCTTCGTGCCGTAGATGCCGTCCGCCTTGATGCCCGCCCTGCTCTGGAAGGCCTTCAGGGCAGAGAGCGTTTCCGTGCCAAAGCTGCCGTCCGCGCCGTACTTGGGCAGGGAGAAGCCCAGCTGCAGGAGCAGCTCCTGCAGGGTCTTGACATCCGTGCCCTTCGCGCCCTTCTCCAGCGAACGGGAGCCGAGGGTGTACTCGGTCGATGGCGAATCGGGCGTGTGCACAGGGGCGCTGTGAATGGCGTCGCCGTAGTCGATGAACGGCAGCGCGTACCAGTGCGTCCACGGACGCTTGCTGACCTGCGTCCTGACACAGCCGTAAGCGAAGCCCTGCCATTCGACCGCCCAGCCGTTGCCTATGTAGTAGCCGACATGCCCGTCCTTGGTCAGTGCCAGCCCGGGCACCTCGGGCAGCGCAGCAATCGTGCCCCAGGCGCAGCCCTTGCTCTTGGCGTAGCTGAACATGGAGTTCGCGCCCTTGTCCGGGCAGCCGTGTGCGCCGTAGGTGCTGGGGACGGACTTATCCGTGCCGATGGCGTCCAGCATGGCCTGACCGCCGCCCGTCCAGGCATAGCCCTTCGCGCCGCCGATGCAGTCGCAGACCACCTCCCTGTTGGCGATGTCCTGCTTGTAGCGGCTGGTGCGCCCGGAGCCGTAGTGGGACGGGTACTGCTTCGCCTTGCGGGACAAGAGGCTGCCCGTAGCCTTGTAGCCGCAGGTGCCGTACCAATAGGGATGGCCTACCATCCGCAGACAGTAGGCCACAAAATGCTCGGCGGTGAAGGGCGTGTTCACGCGCTCACTCATGGCTCTCATCCTCCTTCACTTCCTCGCGCCCGTGCAGCTGGGACAGGATGTCCTTCAGCTTTTCTGGGATGGGCAGACCCAGGTGCGCGGTGTTCTCCAGCAGACTGACGCCCTCATTGGAGAGGTAGAAGCACACCACGGCGGAGCGCAGCGCGCTGCCGGTGCCCACCACATGCAGGTCAACAATGTGCGCCACGCCGACCAGCAGGATGATCAGCACCTTCTTGCAGATGCCCTTAAAGCCGACCTCGCTGGACAGCTTCCTGTCCGCAACGGCGCACATCAGGCCGGTGATGTAGTCGATCACCATGAAAATGATGAGCGTGGTCATCAGGCCGTCCACACCTCCCACAAAGTAGCCCAGCCACCCGCCGATGCCGGTGATGGCCATCTGGATCTTCGCCCAGACCAGATCAATGGAAAAGTCTCTCATGGTAAAGTCCTCCTTTTGTTTTGCTGCATAGAAAAACGACCGCCATTTCTGACAGTCGCTTATGCCTGTTTTTCCCACCCGGCGGGATAATCCGCCGGACTCCATACGCAGTGGGCCAGCACGCAGACGTACCGCTCGCCCTGGAACGTCACCTTGTCGCCCACCTGATAAGCCGTACCCGCATGCGTGGGCTGAACGAACTCCGGCCATGCTTCGTCCTCCTCCGCGGGCGGTTTGACCATCTGCTGCAGCTCCCGGACGGCTGCCCACAGGGCGTTGATCTCCCCGGCATAGTCGTACTCGGGCTCCGCACCCTTTCGGGCCTGCATGGTCAGGTCGAGCCGTTCCTCGTCGGTCAGCCTGCCCTCGATGTGGTACTGATCGATATTCGCCAGCAGGGTTTTCAGGTCATAGTTCTTCATCGCAATGACCTGCTCGAACATTTCCTTCATGAAATCACCTCCGTCATGTGCCGATGGCCAGCCAGTCCACGTTGCGGCTGGTATTGAAGCTGCCGCCGACCACGATGCTGGCCTG
>JAXEEE010000007.1:0-13840 GCA_034104265.1 Eubacteriales bacterium
CTGTCAGTCCACCTACACTACCCAAAACCAGCCAGGCCCGCCATCCCGCGCGCAGCGAGGGCGGCCCACCGGTGCCGCCCGGCCGCCAGCGGACAACAGGCATAACACTCAAAGCCGTTCCAAGCCGCCCCCGCGAGGAAGGTCTTAGCCTCGCGTATCAGAAGGTTTCACCCCCAAGCCACGCGGCGAGGGGTCCGGGGGCAGCCATGGTGCTGTCTCGGATTGGCTGCCCCCGGTCGCCCTTTGGTTCTTTCCCGCGAGTGGGAAAGAACACCCCGCTTGCCCGTGCAACGGGCAAAAGTCCCTCGCGCCATCAGGCGCAGCCAAAAGCCCACCACTCTGCGCGCAACGAGGGCGGCCCACCGGTGCCGCCCGGCCGCCAGCGTACAACGGGCACAACACCCTAAGCCGCTCCAAGCCGCCCCCGCGAGGACGGTCTTAGCCTCGCTCCACACGAGGTTTCGCATTCAACCCAAGCGGCGAGGGGTCCGGGGGCAGCCATGGTGCTGGCTCGGATTGGCTGCCACCGGGCGCCCTTTGTTTCTTTCCCGCGTTGGGTAAAGAACGCCCCGCTTGCCCGTGCAACGGGCAAAGGGTCCCTGCGTCTCACAGCCGCAGCCACAGGCCACTCATATGCGTGCAACGGGCAAAGGATCCCTGCGCCGCTGGCGCACCCTTCCCCAGCGAATGCGTCCATTCCGCCCCATCGCATCAGAAGAGTTCTCTTTTCAATTTCCGCAAAAAACCGTCGTCGTTCGCTTGCACAGCGTCCTGGTTCCTGTTACAATAGGGAGTGACTAACAGAGCAAATGAGGACATTGCGTATGACCATGACATCCCGTATCAAGACCTTCTTTGGCGTGCAGGACATGACCCAGGGCAGCCCCATGCGCGGACTGATCAAGTTCTCCGTACCGCTGCTCATCGGCAACCTGGCCCAGCAGCTGTACAACACGGTGGACTCCATCGTCGTGGGCAGGTATATCGGCGATACCGCCCTGGCCGCCGTGGGTACCGCAGGCCCCATCCTTAACCTGCTGCTGGTGCTGTTCATGGGTATCTCCACCGGCGCGAGCATCCTGTCCGCCCAGTACTTCGGCGCGAAGGATCGCCCCACCCTGAACAAGGTGGTGGGCAGCGCCATCACCCTGACCCTGGCTGCGGGCCTGCTGATGACCGTGGTGGGCTACCTGGCCTCCCCTGCGCTTATCGCCATGGTGAAGCCCCCGGAATCCGTGGCCTCCGGCGCTGTCACCTACCTGCAGATCATCTTCCTGGGCATCCTGGGCGGCGCGCTGTACAACATCCTCTCCGGCGTCCTGCGCGGCCTGGGTGACAGCGTTTTCCCGCTGTTTTTCCTGATTATCGCCAGCCTGCTGAACATCGTGCTGGACATCACCTTCGTGGCGAATTTCAAGATGGGCGTGGCGGGCGTAGCCTGGGCCACCATCATCGCCCAGGGAATTTCCGGCCTGCTGTGCCTGATCCGCCTGTGTACCATGCGGGATGTGGTGGACGTGAACCTGCGCACCCTGGTGCCCGACGGCCACCTGACCAGGAAGCTGTGCATGCTGGGCCTGCCCGCGGGCATCACCCAGGCGATTTTCTCCATGTCCGCCATTGTGGTGCAGAGCCTGACCAACTCCATGGGCGAGACGGTCATGGCCGCCTCCACCGCCGTCATGCGCGTGGACGGCTTCGCCATGATGCCCAACTTCACCTTCGGCGTGGCGGCCACCACCTACGCCGGGCAGAACATCGGCGCCCGCAAGGCTGACAGGCTGCACAAGGGCGTGCGGGAGCTGCTGAAGCTGGGCCTGGGCTCCTCCATTGTGATGGTGACGTGCATCCTGCTCTTCGGCCATCAGCTGATGGCGCTGTTCACCTCCACCCCCTCCACGCTGGAGATCGGCATCCGCGCACTGCGGTGGCTCGCGCTGGGGTACATCTGCTTCTCGGTGACGCAGGTGATGCAGGGCTACATGCGCGGCGCAGGCGAAACCATGCTGCCCATGTGGATTTCCATCATCAACACGGTGCTTCTGCGCATGCCCCTGGCCTACCTTCTGGCCTTCCTGACCCGCTCCGAGGCCTTCCCCAACGGTCACCCGGACGCGCTGTTCAGCAGCCTGCTGATCACCTGGATCACGGGCATGAGCATGTCCCTGTTCGTCTACCTGAAGGGCTGGTGGAAGCGCCGCCTGCCCGAGGATCTGCGCAACGCCCTGTAATTTTCCGCCCCGCCCGGCATGCCGCCGGACGGGGTATTTTCATGCATTCCGACAGGCCATCCATGAAAAAAACGATTGCAACATCTGCCGCCCCGGGCCCTGTACCCCTTGACAGCCACGGCGGCTTCGCCGTATCATAATGTCATATCTCACAGCTGAGAAAGGTGCGATTTCACATGACCCTCGAACAGGCCGTTGCCAAGCTGAATGAATATCAGGCCGCCGCCAGTGCCTACAACCATGCCATGGGCGTCCTGTATACGGACGGCGATACTGCCGCCCCCGCCGATTCCTACAAGGGCCGGGGCCGGACCATAGGGTATCTGTCCGGCATCACCTACAGGCTGCTGGTGAATGACGAGACCCCCGAAATCTACCAGACCATCCTGCAAAGCCGCGACCAGGTCACAGACATCGTAGCCCGGCAGGCCGAGCTGCTCAAGGAGGATTACGAGGACATGACCCGTATCCCCCTGGAGGAGTTCACCGCCTACCAGCAGCTGCAGACGGAGGCCGCCGCCATCTGGCACCAGGCCAAGGAAACCGATGACTACCCCCTCTTCGCCCCCTACCTGGAGAAGCTCATCGACTACAACCGCCGCTTCGCCGCCTACAAGAACGACAAGAAGCCCGCCTACGACGTGATGCTGGACAGCTACGAGAAGGGCGCGTCCATGGCGACGCTGGATCCCTTCTTCGCCACCCTGCGGGAGCGGCTGACCCCCGTGATCCTGGCGGTGGCGGAAAAGCCCGCCCCACGCACGGACTTCCTGCAGCATCGCTTCCCGGTGCACATCCAGCGGGCGCTGTCCGACAGGCTGATGGCCATGATGGGCATCGACCGCCGCCGCTGCTCCATCACCGAGACGGAGCATCCCTTCACCTCCGGCTTCAACAAGTGGGATGTGCGCATCACCACCCACTACTATGAGGACGATCTGCTCTCCAGCATGTACAGCGTGATCCACGAGGGCGGCCATGCCCTGTACGAGCTGGGCACGGGGGATGAACTGCAGTTCACGGGCCTGGACACCGGCGCCACCATGGGCCTGCACGAGAGCCAGAGCCGCTTCTATGAGAACCTGATCGGCCGCAGCCTGCCCTTCTGCAAGGCGGCGCTGCCGGTGATGCAGGAGCTGTTCCCGGATCAGCTGAAGGGCGTAACCCCTGAGATGCTCTACGCGGCGGTGAACAAGGCCCAGCCCTCCCTGATCCGCACCGAATCCGATGAGCTGACCTATCCCATGCACATCATGATCCGCTACGAAATCGAGAAGCTGATGATGCAGGGCGATGTGAAGGTGAACGAGCTGCCCGGGCTGTGGAACCGCATGTACAAGGAATACCTGGGCGTGGACGTGCCGGACGACCGCCGGGGCGTGCTGCAAGACACCCACTGGTCCGGCGGCATGTTCGGCTACTTCCCCTCCTATGCCCTGGGCAGCGCCTACGGCGTGCAGATGCTCGCCAACCTGGAGAAGGACGTGGACGTGTGGACCGCGGCGGAAAAGGGCGACCTGAGCCCCATCACCGCCTGGCTGGGCGAACACCTCCACCGCTACGGCAAGCTCCTCACCCCCGACAAGCTGCTCATGAACGCCATGGGCGAGCCCTTCGATCCCACCCGCTACACCGACTATCTGACGCGCAAGTTCACCGGTCTGTACGGCCTGTAATGCCCGGGAAAGGAGGCGGCGCCATGACGTTGCAGTCCATCATTGACCAGAGCCGCCGCATCGTGTTCTTCGGCGGCGCGGGCGTATCCACCGAATCCGGCATTCCCGACTTCCGCAGCGTGGACGGATTGTACCACCAGCAGTATGACGTGCCGCCGGAGACCATCCTGTCCCACACCTACTTCATGCGCAACCCTGAGGGCTTCTTCCGCTTCTACCGCCAGAAGATGCTCCCCCTGGAGGCCCAGCCCAACGCGGCACACCTGAAGATAGCGGAGCTGGAGCAGGCAGGCAGGCTTTCCTGCGTGGTGACGCAGAACATCGACGGCCTGCACCAGAAGGCCGGAAGCCGCAACGTGCAGGAGCTGCACGGCAGCATCCACCGCAACTACTGCATGAAGTGCCGCAAATTCTACCCGCCCGAGGCCATCCGGGACGATCCCCGGCCGGTGCCCCTGTGCACCTGCGGCGGACGCATCAAGCCCGACGTGGTGCTCTACGAGGAGGGGCTGGATGACGACGTACTGGAGAACTCCGTCATGGCCATCCGCCGGGCGGACACGCTGATTGTGGCGGGCACCAGCCTGACGGTGTACCCGGCGGCGGGGCTGCTACAGTACTTTCGTGGCAGGCACCTGGTGCTGATCAACCGGGACGCCACCCCCATGGATGACGCCGCCGACCTGGTGATCCACGACAAGGTGGGCCAGGTGCTCTCCGCCATCACCGCCACATCGCCGGAGGACTGACATGTTCGCACTGGAAACGCTGTTCAACCCCGCGCAGAAGGCCCGCCTGGCCGAAGCCATCCCCAGGCGGGTGTCCTGCCGCGCCTATGACGCGCCCCTGTCCGCCGGGGAGTGGGCAGCCCTGTCCTACGCCGCCGGGCGATACCAGACCCCCGGGGCGCGGCTGTGCCTGATGCACGTGGAGGAAAGCCTGTTCACCGGGACGCTGCTGAGCACCGGCCGGGTGACGGGCTGCACGGCTGTGGCGGCGGTGATTGCCTCCTCCGCTGTAACCCGCAGCAAGGTGCACGCCGGGATCCTGGGGGAGGCCTTCGCCCTGGAGGCCGTGGCCATGGGCCTGGGCTGCTGCTGGATGACCGGCTCCTATCGCCGCAAGAAGCTGGAGGTACCCCTGCAGGCCGGGGAGGCTGTGCTGGGGGTGATTGCCCTGGGGCATCCCGCGCCGGGAGCCGACAGCCCCGAAGGCCGCCGCCGCAAGCCGGTGGAGAAGCTGTGCAAGGGCGACCTGCGCGCCTGGCCCCAGGAGCTCTGCCGCGCGGCCCAAGCCGTGCAGCTGGCGCCCTCCGCCATGAACCTGCAGCCCTGGGAAATGAGCCTGAAGGGCAACCGTTTCATCATCGACGCCAGCGACCGGGCGCAGCTGGAGCTGGGCATCGCCCTGTGCCACGGGGAGGTCACGCTGACCACGCCCCACGCCTGGCACTACGGCATGGGCTGGCGTGAGCCCGCCGCCTGGGCCGAGGCCCGCACGGGCTACGCCGCACCGGATCGCTGAACCATCCGCCATATTATGCACACAGGAGGAAGATTCCTATGATTCATGTGGACCAGAACACCTTCGGCAACCTGGACTGGAAGGTTGTGAATCCCCACACCCTCAATGACAACCTCACCGGCAAGACCATCATCCGGGTCGAGCCCATGGGCGGCGTGCCCGGCATCCCGCTGGAGGGCGTGATCCTCTACGTGAAGGATCAGCACGGCAACGTCATGGGCATTCAGATCGGCGCGTCCGAGTACGACACGGACAGCGAATTCCCCGTGCTGGTTTCCGCCGCCAAGGTGGAGGAGACCTGACCATGGGCGACCTGACCCTTCGCCTCAGGTCGGGCCGCTTCAACCTGCGGGTGGGCGCGGTCATCCTGCATGAAGGCCGTCTGTTGGCCATGCAGGATGAGAACGCGCCCTATTTCTATCTGCCCGGAGGCCGCATCCGCCTGCATGAGACGGCGGAAGCCGCCCTCCTGCGAGAGCTCCGGGAGGAGCTGGCCATTGACGCGCGCATCCTCCGGCCCCTGTGGGTGCATCAGAACTTCTTCACCTGGCAGGTCAGCGGCGAGCGCTTCCACGAATGGTGCCTGTACTTCCTGGTGGATGTGTCCGGCACGGGCCTTGACGGACTGGGGGATAGCTTCGTCCGCCGGGAGGGGCGGCACACCCATGTGTTCACCTGGCTGGATGTGGCAACGCTGCCGGAGCGCGATCTGGTTCCGCCCTTCCTGCGGGAGGGCGCGGCGCATCTGCCCGCCAGCCTGACTCTGCTGACCTGTATGGAGGGCGAGCCTGTCGGCCCTGCCGACGACCTGTCCTTCACCGCAGAGGGCGGCAAGTTCAGCCTGCGGGTGCGGGGGCTTTTCCTGCACGAAGGCCGTGTGCTGACCGTGACGAAGGATGCCTACCCCGGCTGGCACCTGCCGGGGGGCCGCGTCCGCCTGCATGAAACGGCGGAGGACGCGCTCCTGCGGGAAACGCGGGAGGAGGTGGGCGTTGCCGTCCCCATGGCCCGGCCCCTGTGGCTGAACCAGGCGTTCTTCACCGGGGCAGATGGGATCAGGCGGCACGAATGGTGCCTGTACGCGCTCCTGACCACGCCGGAGGAGCTGCTGGCCCTGGGCGACAGCTTCACCCGGGAGGAGCGCGGGCAGCAGCTCACCTTCCACTGGACAAGCACGGACGCGCTGCCGGAGGGCATGGAGCCAGCTTTCCTCCGGGATGTGCTTCCCCATCTCCCCGACACCCTGCAGCTGACAACCCATCGCACGTGATGGTTCATACAGAAAGGAATGATTCCCATGGCTGATTACAGCATCAACACCCAGTGCGTCCAGGCGGGCTACACCCCCGGCAACGGCGAGCCCCGGCAGATTCCCATCATCCAGTCCACCACCTTCCGCTACGAGACCAGCGAGGACATGGGCAAGCTGTTCGACCTGGAGGCCAGCGGGTACTTCTACTCCCGCCTGCAGAACCCCACCAACGATCATGTTGCCGCCAAGATCGCCGCGCTGGAGGGCGGCAGTGCCGCCATGCTCACCTCCTCCGGCCAGTCGGCCAACTTCATGGCCCTGTTCAACATCTGCGAGGCGGGCAGCCACATCGTGGCCTCCTCCTCCATTTACGGCGGCACCTTCAACCTGATCTCCGTCACCATGGCGAAGATGGGCATCACCGCCACCTTCGTCTCCCCCGACGCCACCGACGAGGAGCTGGACGCGGCCTTCCAGCCCAACACCCGGGCCATGTTCGGCGAGACCATTGCCAACCCCGCCCTCACCGTGCTGGACATTGAGAAGTTCGCCGCCGCCGCCCACCGCCACGGCGTGCCGCTGATTGTGGACAACACCTTCCCCACCCCCGTCAACTGCCGGCCCATCGAATGGGGCGCGGATATCGTCACCCACTCCACCACCAAGTACATGGACGGCCACGGCGCGGCGGTGGGCGGCTGCATTGTGGACGGAGGTCGCTTCGACTGGATGGCCCACGCGGACAAGTATCCCGGCCTGACCACCCCCGACGAAAGCTACCACGGCGTGACCTACGCTGAGAAGTTCGGCCAGGGCGGCGCGTTCATCACCAAGTGCACCAGCCAGCTGATGCGCGACCTGGGCTGCATCCAGTCCCCGCAAAGCGCGTTCATCCTGAACCTGGGGCTGGAGAGCCTGCATGTGCGCATGCCCCGGCACGTGGAGAACGGCCAGGCTGTGGCGGAATTCCTGGAGAGCCGCCCGGAGGTGCGCTATGTCAGCTTCCCGGGGCTGAAGTCCAACAAGTACTACCCCCTGGCGCAGAAGTACCTGGGTGGCGGTGGCTGCGGCGTGGTGTCCTTCGAGCTGAAGGGCGGGCGCGCGGCGGCGGAGGCCTTCATGAAGCACCTGAAGCTGGCCGCCATTGAGACCCACGTGGCTGATGCCCGGACCTGCTGCCTGAACCCCGCCACCTCCACCCATCGCCAGATGACCGAAGAGCAGCTGATCACCGCGGGCGTACCGGCGGGGCTGGTGCGGATCTCCTGCGGCCTGGAGGACAAGAACGACCTGATTGCCGATCTGAAGCAGGCCCTGGAGGCCATCGGCTGACACGAAAGGACACTGACATGCATTTCACCTACTGCCCCGCCTGCGGCAGCCGCCTGATCCCCCGCCCCCTGGGCGACGAGGGCGACGTACCCTGGTGCGAGCGCTGCGCCCGGCCCCTGTTCGACATGTTCTCCAGCTGCATCATTGTGGCGGTGGTGAACGGCGAGGGCGAGGTGGCCCTGCTGCGGGAGAGCCGCAATCCCGACCGGGAGGTGCTGGTAGCGGGGTACATCAAGCCCGGGGAATCCGCCGAGGAGACCATGCGCCGGGAGGTGCAGGAGGAGCTTGGGCTGACCGTGACCAGCCACCGTCTGCTGTGGACGTGCTGGCATCCAAAGGGACAGCAGCTGATGATCGCCTTCGTGGCCCGTGCGGAGAAGCAGCCCCTGCGGCCCTCCTGCGAGCTGAAGAGCGCGGCGTGGGTGCCGCTACAGGAGGCCATCGACCGGACGCCGCCGGGGAGCATTGCCCAGCGGGTGGTGAAGGCGGCCTGTCCCATGCCCGCCACGCTGGTGATGCTCCGCGGGAACTCCGGCAGCGGGAAGTCCACCGTGGCCCGGGCGCTGCGGCAGCACTTCGACCCGAAGCCCATGCTGATTGCCCAGGACACCGTCCGCCGGGAGATGCTGGCTGTGAAGGATCGCCCGGGGAACCCCACGCCGGAGCTGCTGGCGGATTTGTGCCGCTGGTCGGCGGAGCGGGGCGGGCTGACCATCCTGGAGGGCATTCTGGACGGGGACAAGTACGGCGGGTTTTTCACGCAGCTGCCGGGGATGTTCCGCCGCATCCACGCCTACTACCTGGACATCCCCTATGATGAGACGCTGCGCCGTCACGCCACGCGGCCCCAGGCTGCGGACTTCGGCGAGGATGCCATGCGCCGCTGGTACCGGGCGGAGAATCCGGCCGGCGTGATCCCCGAGACCATCTTCGGGCCGGACATGGCCGTGGAGGATATGGTGGAGCGCATCCTTCATGACATGGACGAATAAGGAACAGCCCCCGGTCATCACAGTGTGACCGGGGGCTGTGCATATTCATGGAGGAAATCAGTGCGCCATCTGGGGTGCGGTCAGAGCCTTCCCCGCTGGGGAAGGTGGCCGAGCGCAGCGAGGTCGGATGAGGTCGTCCCCGTGCAGTACGCAGAACCTGCCGCTTTCCCCGATTTTCATTTGTGGCTGGGCAGTGCAGGGATACCGCGTTTCCTTTGGGTGTGTGAGCTGTTTCGTGAATCCGGTGGATTCACGAAAGGCGCGTGGGCGTTTGCGCCTGCGGGCGCGGGGCCTCCGGCGGCCAGGGGCTAACGCCGCCCCTGGACCTGCGCAAGGGGCATCGCCCCTTGACCCTTTTCCGCTGGCGCGATCCCTTGGGATTGGTCGCGTCAGAAGTTGCGGGACATATCGTACTTGCTGTAGAATTCCTTCCGGAAGTCCAGGAAGCAGTCATTGGCGATGGCTTCGCGCATCTGCTCCATCAGGTGCAGCAGGTAGCGCAGGTTGTGGATGGACACCAGCCGCCCGCCGGTGATTTCCCCCGCCCGGAGCAGGTGGCGGATGTAGGCCCGGCTGAAGTTCTGGCAGGTGTAGCAGTCGCACTCCTCGTCCAGGCGGCCCCAGTCACGGGCATATTGCGCGTTCTTGATGACCACCCGGCCCTTGCTGGTCATGGCGGTGCCGTTGCGGGCCACGCGGGTGGCCAGCACGCAGTCGAACATGTCGATGCCCCGCAGCACGCCCTCCACCAGGCAGTCCGCTGAGCCCACGCCCATGAGGTAGCGGGGCTTGTTATAGGGCATGTAGGGCGCGATTTCCTCCAGCATCTCATACATCAGCGGCTTGGGCTCGCCCACGGACAGTCCGCCGATGCCGTAGCCGATGAAGTCCATGTCCGCCAGGGTCTGTGCGCTGCGGATGCGCAGGTCCTTGTAGAACGCGCCCTGCACAATACCGAACAGCGCCTGATCCTCCCGGTTGTGGTGCACCTTGCACCGCTCGGCCCAGCGGTGGGTGCGGTCCATGTTCACCCGGGCAGTGTCGTAGTCGCAGGGGTAGGGGCTGCACACGTCGAAGGCCATGCAGATGTCCGAGCCCAGGGCCATCTGGATGTCCATGGACTCCTCCGGCCCGATGAAGTGCCGGCTGCCGTCCAGGTGGCTCTGGAAGGTCACGCCCTCCTCCTTGATGGTGCGGATGCCCGCCAGCGAGAACACCTGGAAGCCGCCGCTGTCGGTGAGGATGGGCTTGTTCCAGCTCATGAACTTGTGCAGTCCGCCGGCCTCCTGGATCAGCTTCTCGCCGGGGCGCAGGTGGAGGTGGTAGGTGTTGGACAGCAGGATCTGCGTGCCGATCTCCTCCATCTCCCGGGGGGTCATGGCCTTGACGCAGGCAGCGGTGCCCACGGGCATGTAGATGGGGGTCTGGATATCGCCGTGGGGGGTATGCAGCACGCCCAGGCGCGCGCCGGACTGCTTGCAGACGTGGGTCACTTCATAGGAAAAAGGCTTGCTCATATGACTCCTTGCAGCGGGCTCCGGCAATTCGCCGGGAAGCCCATTTTTCATGGAACATGGTTGATGGTCATTCATCCCCGCTGCCCTGCAGTTCGTCGTGGTACAGATTCCACACCGAGCCGTAGGGCGCGTCGTAGAAGGTCATGATCTCGTGGGTGGTGGGGTGCTCGAAGGTCAGCTTGTACCCCCACAGGGCGATCTGCTGGCCGGGGATGCCCTTGCCGTAGCGGTTGTCGCCCCACAGCGGCGCACCGATATGGGCCATCTGCACGCGTATTTGATGGTTCCGCCCGGTCTCCAGGCGAATGGCGCACAGGGCGGTGCCCTGGCGGCGGGCGATGCATTCGCCCTTGAGGACGGCCTGCTGCGCGCCCTTCACGTCCGCCTCGCAGACGGTGACCTTGTTCAGCCGCTCATCCTTGATCAGGTAGTCGATCAGCGTGAAGGAGTCCTTCACCTCGCCCGTGACCACGCACAGGTACTCCCGGCCCATCAGGTGCTGCTGCATCTGCTGGCTGAGCCGGGCGGCGGCCTTGCTGGTGCGGGCGAAGACCATCAGCCCGCCCACGGGCCGGTCCAGCCGGTGCACCAGGCCCAGGTACACCCGCCCGGGCTTGTTGTACTTTTCCTTCACGTACTCCTTCAGCACGGTGAGGATGTCGGTATCGCCGGTCCTGTCGGCCTGGGAGAGCATGTTGGGCGGCTTCACCGCCACAATAACCTGGTTATCCTCATAGACGATGTTAGGCATGGTACCACCTTCCGCTGGCGCCGCAGGGCAGCACGCCCCCGGTGGTCACCGGCAGGCACAGCTCCTGGCTGTCCACCCGGCCGCCGTGGCGGCGCACCACGCACTTCTCCAGCATGTTGCTCAGCACGCTGGCCTGGAAGCCCGTGGTATAGCTGTTGATGAGGTAGAACAGCGGCTGATCGGACAGGGCCTGGGCGCAGGTATCCACCAGGCCGAACAGCTCGTTCTCCAGCTTCCACACCTCGCCGGAAGGCCCGCGGCCGTAGCTGGGGGGATCCATCAGGATGCCATCGTAGCGGTTGCCCCGGCGGATCTCCCGCTGAACGAACCGCAGCGCATCCTCCACGATCCACCGGAAGGACGTCTCCGGCAGCTTCGACAGCTCACGGTTTTCCTTCGCCCACAGCACCATGCCCTTGGCGGCGTCCACATGGGTCACATGGGCACCCGCCGCCGCGCAGGCCAGGGTGGCTCCGCCGGTGTAGCCGAAGAGGTTCAGCACCTTCACGTCCTTCCGGCCGCTTTGGCGGATGATTTCGTCCATCCAGACCCAGTTGGCCGCCTGCTCCGGGAACAGGCCCGTGTGCTTGAAGCCCGTGGGCCGCACATAGAAGCTCAGCCCCCCGTGGCGGATGATCCACCTGTCCGGCAGCTTCGTCAGGAATTCCCACTCGCCCCCGCCCCGCTCCGAGCGGTGATAATGGGCCTGGGCCTGCTTCCACAGCGCCGGATCCGCTTTGGGCCAGATGGTCTGCGGGTCGGGGCGGCGCAGAATCACATTCCCCCAGCGCTCCAGCTTCTCGCCGTCGCCGGTGTCCAGCACCTCGTAGTCCGTCCAGGTATTGGCTAAAAACATAGTACCTCCTTGGCAGGAGCGTTGCCCCTGCACCCTACCAGAGGCGCTGCCTCTGGACTCCGCAAGAGGAGCTTCACCCCTCCTGACGCCCGTTCTCCCGGCGAGCTGCGCTGGCCGGGAGCGCGGGATTGCATAGTGTGCGTATCCTTGATAACAGGCTGATTTACAACCGCTCGATCACGTCATCGTGCATCTCGATCAGCTTGTCCACCAGCTCCTGGCAGTACAGCCGGTCGAGGCCCTCCAGGGCGGGATCCACCTCGATGCAGGCCCGCAGCGCGCCCCGATCCCCCGCGGCAGCCCGGGCAGCCAGTCGGTTGGTTTCGTCGACGTCCGCGCAGATGTCCGCCAGCTCGCCGGGAAGCTCAAGCCCGCGGGGAAGCTCCACGCCATCCTCCAGCACCAGCCCCGCCTCGATGATGGCCTCCGGGGACAGCTGCTTCAGGGTACCGTTGTTGCGCCGGGTGACGGCGGGCATGGTCAGGGTTTCGCTGCGCAAAAGGGCCAGGGCCAGCTGCATGGGCCGGATGGGCGGCGCCTTTGACAGGAGCAGCAGCTGGGCCATCATGCCCTCCTTGTCCGCCGCGCCCTTGTCGCCCACGGTGTTCATGTAGAGGATGCGCTCCTTGCGCTTCTCGATGCTCTCGCCCAGCTCCGGGTTTTCCTCAGGGATGAAGTCCGGCTGGGCGGGAAGCCACTCAGCATGGTCGGTCACGTCGCCCACAGCCACCGCGCCGTACCAGTCCAGCCAGCGGCAGGCCAGGCGGCCGAACTCTCCCTCCGCCGTCAGCTGGCGCACCCTGGGCAGCAGATCCTTGCCGTCCTTTGTGCGCAGGCTCATCAGGAACGCGAAGCCCGGCAGACCCGCGATTTCCGCATCCACCTTGTCCATCTTGACCTTGATCTTCTTGCAGATGGCGTCCAGGCCATTGGCCCCGCGGACAGGAGTTCTGCCCAGGCCATAGCAGCGGAAGCCCATGCTCAGGAACATGGCCGTCGTTCTCGCCACGGGCTGGCCCAGGTTGATGACCAGGGCGCGGGGGCAGGCAGACTGCATCTGTTCGCAGAGGGAGAGCACGTACTCGCCCTGGCGGAGAGTGTGCATCAGCCCGCCGATGCCGCCGTTGACCCGGGCCTGATCGCTGAGACCGGGATCGTCGTCGTTCTCGCCGGAGAGGGCCGAGCGATCCTGATGGAAGCGGGTAGCCGCCATGCAGTCCCCGGCATAGATGACGCAGTCCGCGTCCCGGAGCACCTCGTCGCGGTCGCCGGACACGTCGAAGGTGCCCACCAGGCCGCTCTTAATCTGCACCGCCCTGCCGTAGCGCAGCAGCACATCCTGCATGGCGGCGTTCTTTTCCTCCACCCAGACCTCCGCCGCCTGCTTGCCCACAAAGAGCAGATCCGTCATAAGCGTTGGCAGCAGGGCGGGTATATCCTGACCAATCATTGCGAATTTCATGGCATCACGCGCTCCAAATTCCAACCATCGTTCGTCGAAAAGCCAATATTCAAACTATTTTATCATACCATAATTGCATCAAAAAGTAAAGGAGAGCAGGGGTTTCACCCCTTTTCGCGCGATTGGGTTGCGCACCTCCGGTCTTACTGAGTGCGCGTGGGGGTGTCGTGCTGGTTATGCGACGGCACGGCGCGCGACGGGCGCGCCGCGCTTGTGGTGGTCACGGCGCACAGATGGTGCGCCGCGG
>JAXEEE010000008.1:0-7185 GCA_034104265.1 Eubacteriales bacterium
TGCCGCCCCTCGGGCTCCCCGTGGGGGATTGGGGGCAACGCCCCCAAAAGCTCCGGCAGTGCGTCGCGGCGCATCCGTTATGCGCCGTGACCCCCGCAAGCCCGGCACACCCTCCGTGTGCCGGGCCTTCGCGCAAGTCGCGGCACACTTCCACGCGCGCGTATTGTGACCGCAGGGAATCAACTCAATCGCGGAAAAAGGGGTGAAACCCCGGGAGTCCAGAGGGCTATGCAGCCCTCTGGCAGGGTGAAGGGGCAGCGCCCCTTCCTTCGTCTTACAACCTTGCAATGATCTCGTCGGTCATGGCGGTGCAGGTCAGGGGGACGGCGCCGGTGGTGCCGATGATGTCGGCGGTGCGCAGACCGTCGTTCAGGGCCTTGTCCACGGCAGCTTCGATGCAGTCGGCTTCAGCGGTCAGGTCGAAGGCGTAGCGCAGCATCATCGCGGCGGAGAGGATCGTCGCGATGGGGTTGGCCTTGTTCTGGCCCGCAATGTCCGGGGCGGAGCCGTGAATCGGCTCGTACAGGCCCCGCTTGGTTGCGCCCAGGGACGCGGAGGGCAGCATGCCGATGGAGCCGGTAATCTGGCTGGCCTCGTCCGACAGGATGTCGCCGAACATGTTGCTCGTCACCACCACGTCAAACTGGCTCGGACGGCGTACCAGCTGCATGGCCGCGTTGTCCACCAGCATGTCCGTGCAGGTCACGTCGGGATATTCCTCCGCAACCTTGTGGACGGTGGCCCGCCACAGACGGCTGGTCTCCAGCACGTTCGCCTTGTCGATGGAGATCACGTTGTGCCGGCGCCTCCGGGCCGCGTCAAAGGCAGCACGGGCAATGCGCTCAATCTCCATTACCGAGTAAGCCTCCGTGTCGTAGGCCTCCGGGCCGTACTTGCCCTCCCGGCGGCCACGCTCGCCAAAATAGATGCCGCCCGTCAGCTCGCGCACCATCATCAGGTCGAAGCCCTGGGCTACAATGTCCGCGCGCAGGGGGCATTCCTCCTTCAGCGCGGGGTACAGCTTCGCCGGGCGAAGGTTTGTGTACAGGCCCATCGCCGCGCGGATGCCCAGCAGGCCCTTCTCCGGGCGCAGGTTCGCGGGCTGATTGTCCCACTTGGGGCCGCCCACCGCACCCAGCAGCACGCTGTCGGAGGCAAGGCAGCCGTCAATGGTCTCCTGGGGCAGGGGTACGCCGGCTTCGTCAATGGCCGCGCCGCCAATCAGGTACCGGGTGAACCGGAAGCTGTGTCCGTACTTCTCTCCGATCTTTTCCAGCACCCGCACCGCGCTGTCCACAATCTCCGGGCCGATGCCGTCGCCCCGCAGCAGGGCAATGTTGTACGTCATGTTATTTGTCCTCCGCATCCTGACGGGCCTTCAGGTAGGGCAGCAGGCCGTCATGCTCGATAATCTTCTGGATAAAGGGCGGGAACGCCGCCGCCTGGAAGCTCTCGCCGGTGGTGTCGTCGTGAATCACGCCGGAGGCGAAGTCCACGGACACCGTGTCGCCGTTCTTGATCGCCGCGGCGGCCTCGGGACATTCCAGGATCGGGAAGCCGATGTTGATGCTGTTGCGGTAGAAAATCCGGGCGAAGCTGGCCGCGATGACGCAGCGCACGCCGCAGGCGCGGATGGCGATGGGCGCGTGCTCCCGGGAGGAGCCGCAGCCGAAATTCGCGCCGCCCACCATGATGTCCCCGGGCTGGACGGTGGTGGCGAAGGAGGCGTCAATGTCCTCCATGCAGTGCTTCGCCAGCTCCTCGGGGGAGGGGGCGTTGAGGTAGCGGGCGGGGATGATCACGTCCGTGTCCACGTTGTCGCCGTATTTGAATACCTTGCCGGTGACCATGTTACTCACCCTCCTTCAGATCGCAGGGGCACGCCACGCAGCCCATCACCGCGGAGGCGGCGGCCACCGCCGGGCTGGCCAGAATGACCTCGCTCTTCACATGGCCCATGCGGCCCACAAAGTTGCGGTTGGTGGTGGCAACGGCCCGCTCACCCTCGCACATGCAGCCCATGTGACCGCCAAGGCACGGCCCGCAGGTAGGCGTGGATACCGCGCAGCCCGCCTCGATGAAGATCTGCGTCAGCCCCTCGCTGATACAGTCCATGTACACCTGCTGCGTGGCGGGGATCACGATGCACCGCACGCCCTCAGCCACTTTGCGGCCCTTGAGGATGGAAGCGGCAACGCGCATGTCGCTGATGCGCCCGTTGGTGCAGGAGCCGATGACCACCTGGTCGATGGGCAGGCCCTTCACCTCGCTGACGGGCTTGGTGTTGCTGGGCAGGTGGGGCAGGGACACGGTGGGCTGCAGCTCGGACAGGTTGATGACAACCTCCCGCTCGTACTCCGCGTCAGGATCGGCCTCATAGGCCGTCCAGGGGCGATCCACCCGGCCCGTGACATAGGCGATGGTCTTGTCGTCCACCGGGAAGATGCCGTTCTTGCCGCCGGCCTCAATGGCCATGTTGGCGATGGTGAAGCGGTCGTCCATGCTCAATTCATGCACGCCCTCGCCGGTGAACTCCAGGGACTTGTACAGCGCGCCGTCCACGCCGATCAGGCCGATCAGGTGCAGAATCACATCCTTGCCGGACACGTAGGGCTGCAGTTTGCCCGTGAGGGTCACCTTGATGGCGCTGGGCACCTTGAACCAGTTTTCGCCGGAAGCCATGCCAGCGGCCATGTCCGTGGAGCCCACGCCCGTGGAAAATGCGCCCAGCGCGCCGTAGGTGCAGGTGTGGCTGTCCGCGCCGATGATGCACTCGCCGGGGGCCACAATGCCCTTCTCCGGCAGCAGCGCATGCTCAATGCCCACCGTGCCCACGTCGAAGAAGTGGGTGATGCCGAAGCGATGGGCAAAGTCCCGGGCGGTCTTGCACAGCTGCGCGGACTTGATGTCCTTGCAGGGGGTGTAGTGGTCCAGGACGATGGCGATTTTGTCCTTGTCAAACACCCGGGTGAAGCCGGCCTCGTCAAAGACCTTCACGGCCACGGGGGTGGTCACGTCGTTGCCCAGCACCAGATCCAGCTTCGCCTCGATCAGGTCGCCCGCCTTGACGGAGGGCAGGCCTGCGTGGGCGGCGAGGATCTTCTGCGTCATGGTCATGCCCATGGGATTAAGCCTCCTTGCTCTTGCGGGCCGCGTAGGCCTGCAGCTTGTTCACCGCGCTGATGTACGCCAGGATGGACGCCTCGATAATGTTGGTGGACAGTCCGCGGCCGGAGAAGGTGCGGTTGTCGCAGGTCAGCTTGACGGAGACGTCGCCCATGGTGTCCTTGCCGGGGGAGATGGAGTTAACCCGGTACAGGTCGAAGGTGTGATCCACGGGGCGGATGATGCGGTCGATGGCCTCGAAGGCAGCGTCCACCGGGCCGTCGCCGGAGCAGACCTCCTCAAACTGCTGACCGTTGAGGGACAGGCGCACCACGCTGGTGCAGGTGGTCAGGTTGGAGGTGTGGGTGGCGAACCACTCCAGCTTGTAGCCGTCCACCTCCTGGTCGTCAGTGGCGGAGTGGGTCACGATGGCCACGATGTCCTGGTCGGTGACGTTCTTCTTCTTGTCGCAGAGCACCTTGAATTCCTCAAAGCAGCTCTGCAGCTCTTCCTCGCTCAGCTCGTAGCCCATGTCCTTCAGGCGGGAGGCCAGGGCGTGCTTGCCGGAGTGCTTGCCCAGGACGATGTTGTCCGTCAGGATGCCCACGGCCTCGGGGGTCAGCACCTCGTAGGTTTTGCGGTTGGCCAGCACGCCGTGCTGGTGGATGCCGCTCTCGTGGCGGAAGGCGTTCACACCCACAATGGGCTTGTTCAGCGGCGCGCTCTGACCGATGATGTTGTACACGGTCTTGGAGGCGCGGAAAATCTGCGTGGTGTCGATGCCGGTGGTGTGCTCGCCAAAGATGTCCGGGCGGGTGTGCATGGCCATGACCACTTCCTCCAGAGAGGTGTTGCCAGCGCGCTCACCCAAGCCGTTGATGGTGCATTCAATCTGCCGCGCACCGCCCAGCACGCCGCCCAGCGAGTTGGCCACCGCCATGCCCAGATCGTTGTGGCAGTGGACGGAGAACTCCACCTTGTCGCTGTCGGGGACGTTCTTCATCACGGTCTCGATGAGGTACTGCATTTCCGCCGGGGTGGTGTAGCCCACGGTGTCGGGCAGGTTGATCACGGATGCACCGTTCTTGATGGCCGCGTCCACCACGCGGATGAGGAAGTCCACGTCGGAGCGGGTGGCGTCCTCGCAGGAGAACTCGATGTTGGAAACATACTTGCGGGCATGGGCCACCATGGAGGTGACCCGCTCCAGCACCTGGTCGGGGGTCATCTTCAGCTTGTACTCCATGTGCAGGGGAGAGGTGGCGATAAACAGGTGAATGCGGGGATCCACCGCGTCCCGGACGGCCTCCCACGCGCAGTCGATATCCTTGACGGTGGCGCGGGCCAGGGAGGCAACGGAGCAGTCCTTGGCGGTGCGGGCGATGGTCTGCACGCTCTCGAAGTCACCAGGGGAGGAGATGGCGAAGCCCGCCTCGATGACGTCCACCTTCAGCCTTTCCAGGCAGCGGGTGACCTCGATCTTCTCCTTGAGGTTCATGGAGCAGCCGGGCGACTGCTCGCCGTCGCGCAAGGTGGTATCAAATATCTTGATTCTGCTCATCAGAAACTTCCTTTCTTACGGAGCCGGAGCGCCATTGTTCCGAACGCTTACCAAAGGGGTTCGCACCCCCAAAATCCCATTCAGAGGAGGCCAATCATCACGCACGGCATAAAAGGGGCTTGGGGGCGCAGCCCCCAAAAACCTGCAGGCTACGCGTCGCGGCGCGCCTGTCGCGCGCCGTGACCCCCTCAAGCGCGGCTCGCCCTCCGCGAGCCGTGCCTTGCAGTCAAGCCGCAGGCCAGCCGCACACGCGCGCAATAACAACCGAAGGGAACCCAACCCATTCGTGAGAATGGGAGTCCAGAGGGCTATGCAGCCCTCTGGCGGGGTCGAGGGGCAGCGCCCCTCGCGTTCCCCTTATTCCAGAATCGCGCCCTTGTCGGCGGAGGAGACGAGCTTGGCGTAGCGGGCCAGGTAGCCGGTCTTGACCTTGGGCTCGGGGCAAACCCACGCAGCGCGGCGGCGGGCAAGCTCCTCCTCGGGCACCTTCAGCTCAATGGTGCAGGCCGGGATGTCGATGGCGATACGGTCGCCTTCCTCCACCAGGGCGATCAGACCGCCGGCGGCTGCCTCCGGGCTCACATGACCAATGGACGCGCCACGGGTCGCACCCGAGAACCGGCCGTCCGTCAGCAGCGCCACGCTCTCCCCCAGACCCATGCCGCAAATGGCCGAGGTCGGGTTCAGCATCTCACGCATGCCCGGGCCGCCCTTCGGCCCCTCGTAGCGGATCACCACCACGTCGCCCGGCACGATCTTCTGGGCATAAATGGCCGCAATGGCTTCCTCCTCGGAGTCGAATACCCGGGCGGGGCCTTCGTGCTTCATCATCTCAGGCGCAACCGCGCTCTGCTTCACCACGCAGCCGTCCTTGGCCAGGTTGCCCTTCAGCACCGCAATGCCGCCGTTGGCGGAGTAGGGCCGGTCGATGGGCCGGATGATGCTCTCGTCCCGGTTCACCGCGCCCTCCAGGTTCTCCGCCATGGTCTTGCCCGTGCAGGTCATCACCGTGGTGTCCAGCAGGTTCTTCTTGGTCAGCTCCTTCATCACCGCCAGCACGCCGCCTGCCCGGTCGAGATCCTCCATGAAGGTGTCGCCCGCCGGAGCCAGGTGGCACAGGTTCGGGGTGTTCGCGGAAATCTCGTTGGCGTGATCCAGGTCGATGGTCACACCCGCCTCGTGGGCAATGGCGGGCAGGTGCAGCATGGTGTTGGTGGAGCAGCCCAGGGCCATGTCCACGGTCTCGGCATTGTTGAAGGCCGCGGGGGTCATGATGTCCCGGGGACGGATGTTGCGCTCCACCAGCTGCATGATCTGCATACCGGCGTGCTTCGCCAGGCGCAGCCGCGCAGAGTAGGGCGCGGGAATGGTGCCGTTGCCAGGCAGGGCCATGCCCAGAGCCTCGGTCAGGCAGTTCATGGAGTTGGCCGTATACATGCCCGAGCAGCTGCCGCAGGAGGGGCAGGCATTCTCCTCATAATTGCGCACGCCGTCCTCGTCCAGGGTGCCGGCCTTGTAGGCGCCCACCGCCTCGAACATGTGGCTCAGGCAGGTGCGGCGGCCGTCGGTCAGATGCCCCGCCAGCATGGGCCCGCCGGAGACAAAGATGGTGGGAATGTTCAGCCGGGCCGCAGCCATTAGCAGGCCGGGCACGTTCTTGTCGCAGTTGGGGATCATGACCAGGCCGTCGAACTGGTGGGCGATGGCCATGGCCTCGGTGGAGTCGGCGATCAGGTCGCGGGTCACCAGGGAGTACTTCATGCCCACGTGGCCCATGGCGATGCCGTCGCACACCGCGATGGCCGGGAACATCACCGGCGTGCCGCCCGCCGCACGAACGCCCGCCTTGACCGCCTCGGCGATCTTGTCCAGGTTCATGTGGCCGGGCACGATCTCATTGTAGGAGCTGACCACGCCGATGAGCGGCCTGCGGATTTCCTCATCCGTGTAGCCCAGGGCGTAAAGCAGGCTTCGGTTCGGGGCGCGCTCCACGCCCTGCTTGATGTTGTCGGACTGCATACTGTATACCTCCAATGACAATTCGTACAAAGAACGCGTCGCCCGGGAGTGACCCGGTCAATGCGGGGGCATCGCCCCTTTTCGCGCGATTGAGTTGACCGCCTTCGGTCATGCTGAACACGCGTGGGGGTGGGCAGTGCCCACACCCGGCACGCGATTGAGTTGACCGCCTTCGGTCATGCTGAACACGCGTGGGGCCGACGCGATGGATGATTGCACGGCGCGGCTCGCGGAGGGCGAGCCGCGGGGGCATCGCCCCTTTTCGCGCGATTGAGTTGACCGCCTTCGGTCACGCTGAACACGCGTGGGGCCAGCCCGATAGATGTCTGCAAGGCACGGCTCGCGGAGGGCGAGCCGCGCTGAGGGGGTCACGGCGCAAATACGGTTGCGCCGCGACGCGAAACCTGGGGGAAAGATACTGCGCCTTTCTGGCGCGATGACAAGCGGGTAGCCTTCGGCTACGCCCGGCAGGGGGGAGTCCGAGGGGCAGCTGCCCCTCG
>JAXEEE010000009.1:0-12450 GCA_034104265.1 Eubacteriales bacterium
TCCGGCTCCACAATCGTCGCCACCGAGAACGCCAGACGCATCATCATGCCCGAGGAGTACGTCTTGATCGGCTGATGGATGAACTCCCCAAGCTCCGAGAAAGCCACGATCTCATCATATTTCTGCTTCAGGAAGTCCTCCGTGAAGCCAAGAATTGCCCCGTTGAGGAAGATGTTGTCGTGCCCGGACAATTCCTGGTCAAAGCCGCTGCCCAGCTCCAGCATCGGCGCAATGCGGCCTGCCGACACCGCTTTGCCCGACGTGGGCTTGTAGATGCCCGACACGACCTTCAGCAGCGTAGACTTGCCCGCGCCGTTGCGCCCGATCACGCCGAAGATTTCGCCCCGCTTCACATCGAAGGTGACGTTTTCCAGCGCGTGGAACTCCTCGTACTGCTGCTTGCCCTTGAGGAAGGACACCACCCATTCCTTGAGGCTGGTGGTGTGGTTTTTGTCCATGCGGAAGTGCATGGACACGTTCTCGACCGTAATGATGGAATCCATGTCCATGCCTCCTTACAGGTGCAGGACAAACTTGTCCTGATTTTTCCGGAAGATCCACAGTCCCAGAGCCAACGGCACCACGCTCACCAGTGTGCAGTACAGGTAGGTAACGGGCGTGGGTGACACGCCGCCGATGGTGATGCTGCGCATGAAGAACACGATCTGGTACAGGGGGTTCAGGTGGTACAGCGTCTGGAACTGCGCGGGGATGATGCTCTCCGGATAGAAAATGGGCGTCAGGAAGTTCCACATGGTGATCAGCACGCCCCAGAGGAACTGCGTGTCCCGGAAAAACACGTTCATGCTGGACAGGATGAGGCTCATGCCCAGGCAGAACATCATCAGGAACAGCACAACGAGGGGAAGCAGCAGCATGCTCTTATGGAAGGGCACGCCGGTAATGAGCATCACGATGAACAGCGGGATGAAGGAAATGCACAGGTTGATGCCCGAGGACAGCACCTTGCTCAGGGGGTAGATCACCTTGGGCATGTACACCTTGGTGATCAGCGCGCTGTTGCCGGTAATGGCACTCAGGCCAAGGCTGGTAGCTTCGGAATAGTAATTAAAAAGCACGATACCTGACATCAGGTACACCGGGAAATACTCGATATTGCTCTTGAAGATGGTGGAGAACACGAACAGGTAGACCAGCATGGTCAGCAGGGGATTGAGGAAACTCCAGACCACGCCCAGCACGGAGGCCTTGTACTTCACCCGGAAGTCACGGCTCACCAGCTGCCGCAGCAGGAAGCCGTAGCGCTGGCAGACATTCACCAGCATGGTCAGCGGCGTGCGCTTGCCGGACTGCAGCTGCTTCTCCGTTACCAGCATGAGCGCGACGCACGCGGCCAGCAGTGCCATCGCTCCCGGCCAGAACCACCGCTTGCCCTGGAGCACGCTGTACCCGGCAAAGCTGCAGACCAGGCTGCCCTCGGCTGCCTCGCCGTTCACGGTCAGCCCGGAGGTCTGCACCGCCACGTCAAACTTGCCCGCGCTCATGGTGTTGCCCGTCCACAGACTCATGCCCGTGCTTTGCGGATCAAGGCGCAGGGTCAGCATTTGACCTGCTGCATCGGACACGGGCGTTTGCAGATCAATGACATTCGCCGCGTCAGAGGTCAGGCCGGCAACGTCCACCGGCTGCTCCGCCAGCAGCTCACCGCCCGTAAAGACGGACAGCAGCGCGCTGCCGCTGCGCTCCACGTTGTTAAAGTGCGGGGTGATGCTCACCTGCCGGAGAACATCCATCTCCGCCGTGAAGGTCTGCTCCACCACGGCATTCTCCGGCTGCAGCTGGCTCATGGTCACGGCGTCCGTCCGGACGGAGGTCATGCTCCAGTCCTCCGCCACCACCCAGTACATCACCAGCGCCAGCAGCAGGTAGATCAGCGTGAACATCCCCAGCCTGCCCCAGCGGCTTTGCTTCCATTGCTTACTGTTCAATGTGTTCCCGTCTCCTTGCATAGATTGTTCGGCCAGCCTTACCACCGCATGCCGATATCGTCCAGCAGCCGGACGCGCTCCGGGGTCATGGCCCGGCCCTGGCCGCGCCTGCGGTTGGCACGCTGATTCACCAGCCACACCCCCAGGGCATGGCCGTCTTCCGTCACAAAGTCCTTGCGCACCGCCAGGTTGCCGTGGGCCTGATAGTAGGCCTTGGCCTCCCCGTACCACTGCATCCAGCGGTCCTCCCGCGCGCTGTCCCACACCATGCCCAGTTCATCCAGCTGGGCAATCTGCTCCTCGCTCAGGCGGCGGGCTGGCATGTTGCCCTTCCGGGCCGAGCGCAGGTTCACGATCCACTGACCCAGAGCCGTGCCGTCCTCCGCGCGGTAATCCACGGGGATCAGCAGGTTCCCGTGCTTCGCCGCATACGCCCTGCACAGGGCCAGGTTGTGCTGCCACTGCCAGTCGTGGCAGTTCCATACCATCCCCAGCCCGTCCAGCCGGGTCAGCTGCTCCTGCTCCTGTCCGGTCAGCTCGTCCCACCGCTGGCGCTTCAGCCGCATCCGCTGCAGCCATATTCCCAGCGCAAAGCCGGTACCGTCCACATACTTCACGGGCATGTTCAGATGCCCGTGTTCCTCCCGGTAGCGCGCAGCCTCTGCGTAGTGCGCCTCCCAGGCTGCCTCCGGCAGGCTGTCCCACACAATGCCCAGGGCCTCCAGGCGAATCTCCTGCTCGCCCGTCAGCGTGCCGCCATGCCCGCTGTTGTGGATGCGCCGCTGGGAGGTCAGCCAGCGGCCCAGACACTTGCCGTCCTCCGTCACGTACCGCTGGGGGATCAACAGATCCCCGTGCTCCGCACGGTAGGCCGCGGCGGCCATGTAATATTCCTCCCACTCGATGTGCAGGCTGTCCTCCAGATGCTCGAACAGTCTCCGGCAGTCCTGCACCTGGTCGATCACCCGGAACTGCTCCCGGACGATCAGCTCCTCCCGGCCTTCCGCCCGCAGACGGCGGACTGCCTCCTGCATTTCCTGGCCGACGGCGTCGATGCTGTACAGGCCCTCCACGTTGTTCACCACGTCCAGGATCAGCGGCGCGACATTGCCGCCTGCCGTCAGCGCACGGCCGATCTGCTGCTTGTAGATGATGGGCGACACCGTGGGCCGGAACAGGATCACCCCCGCGATGTCCTCCACATGCACGCCCTCGTTGAGCATGTTCACGCACAGCAGCAGCTTCAGGTGGTCGCTGTTATCCTGGCGGAAGGCGTTGTAGGCGGCGGACGCCTCCGCGTTTTCCGCATAGACCTGGTAGCAGTGGGGCGCAGCGTCCACAGCGTGAAACCACTCCTGGATGTGTGCCTGTATCTCCCGCATGTGCTCCACGCCGGCGCAGAACACGATGTACCGGCCCTGCCTGTCCGTCATGTGCCGGGCGAACACGGCGTCCAGCCCCTCGGCCTGTTCCAGTGTGCGGCGCAGGGCCTGCAGATACCTCTCGCCCCGCTCCCGGTAGCGTTTGTTGCGCTGCGACGCCACCCGCGCCTCATAGCCCGCCAGGTTTTTCTGATACTGATAAACCGTGGTCACATACTTCGGCGCAGGCAAAATACCCCGGACGATGGCCTCACCCAGGGTCATTTCGGCGGCAATGCAGTTGTCCAGCAGCTCCTCGGCCATGTTCCGCTGATGGTCGAGGTAACGGATATGCGTCGCGCTGAGCCCCAGCAGCTTTGCCTGCGGATGGCTGTCCAGCAGCTGCTGCACCGCAGCGCCCCACTGCTCCGCGCCGCAGCGGTGGAACTCGTCCAGAACGATGTACTCGCAGGGCATCGCCGTCAGCGCCTCCGGCGACTGATAGATCAGGCGAAAGGCAATATAGCTTTTACCTGTCCCGGTGGGGAGAATCACAGCAGCGCGGCCTTTCTCCGCCAGCATCCGCTCCACGGCCTGACTGACCTGCGACTGATGGGCATACAGCTTCAGCGCCACGCAACTCACCACCCCTCCACGGTCAACGGAAGAAGCATTCCGTTGCATTGACTTTCTCCCGGAAAGCGCAGAATCCCGCACTTTCTAATATTTTATTATACACACATCCAGCCTGTTTTGCAACCGTATGGGAAAATATGTGTACTGTATAGGATTTCCGGGAACCGTCCCGCAACGGAATGCTTCTTCTGTGTGATGCTGCCAATATAATTGAAAAGAATGAGCCAAATAGAACAACCTTTCTTGCTGGAATAAGCTTGCAAGAAAGGTTTTGTTATATTCAGGGGTATGGCAAACACACTGCCAAGCGGAGAATTGTGTAACTGTCATTGACGCATCGCGTTAGCATCAGCGCATCCAGCTGATGGCGGTGTTCCTCGCCGCTGAGCCTGGTATAGATGCGGGTTGTGTTGATATTGCTGTGTCCAAGAATATCCGCCAGATGCTACAGATCATGCTGCGCCCGGTAGAAGCACAACGCGAACAGGTGCCGCAAATTGTGGGGGTACACCTTCTCCGGCGAAACCCTGGCTGCATTGCACAGCTGCTTCATCCGTCGCCATATGGCATAGCGGCTGACAGGTTGACCGTACTTTCCTGTAAATATATGGCCAAAAGTTATTTTTCTTGACTTACAAAAGCGAATCAATAGCGTCTGTAATTTGCGTGGGAGGAGAATTGTGCGGCACTTGCCCTTGTTGCGCACGGTGGCGAAGCCCTGACGGACGGCCTCCACGGTGATATACCGCAGTTGAAGGTCATCGCATGCTGGAGGAATGGGAGCGGGAGTTGATTGGGATAAACTGGCAAGGCCATGATTTTGGCAGGGCTGCTATGGTTATGATGTATGCCGGGCTTCGGCGCGGAGAGATGTTGTATCTGGATGTGGACAGAGATGTGGATTTCACAAAGAGGATCATCCATGTCCGGGGGGGCGGTTTCCTTTGCCAAGGGAAACCAGGGCACCATTACGGATGGCAAGACGAGCAACTCCCAGCGGACGATTCCTCTGGCGGAACCGTTAGTGAGCGTTCTGCAGGGACACCATGGTCTGCTGTGCACCAAGGAGGATGGCTCTTTCATGACGCAAGCGGCATTTGACCGGAAGTATGAGTCTTTCATCAATTACCTGGAGCTTCAGCTGAACGGCTGCACCCGAGGTTGGTATGGAAAGAAGAAGGAACACAGGGAGCTGCTTGCAAAAGGGGAGAAGCTTCCGCCCTGGCGCGATGTGAATATCCGCTGCCACGACTTCCGCGTAGATTTTTGCACGAGGTGCTACTTTGCCGGCATCCCCCTGAAAACGCTGCAGATATGGATGGGGCATTCCGATGTGCAAATGATTACAGAAATATACAGCAAGCTGACCAAGCAGCAGGAAGACAGCGACGCCGTCAAGCTGGCAGCCTATATGGAGAAGAGTACAGCATAACATGTACAATCTGGTTTCAGAGGTTTGAACTGTTTTTGAACCGTTTTTACCGTATCAATGCGTGCAAACCTGTACCAATATGTACAAAGCGGGAAATCACGTTCAGAAATGCAGAACATCAAACCAATAAAAAGATGGATAATATGGCATAAAAAGATACCATAATCACCTGAAAACCACAAAAAAGGATCAGATTTTCATCTGATCCAGTGTCTGGGTGAGAGGAATCGAACCTCCGGCCTCTTGAACCCCATTCAAGCACGCTACCAAACTGCGCTACACCCAGATATTCGGTTTGTTCTTCAGGCTTGTGTGCCCGGCGAACGATATATATATTACCACCTTTCTCCCGGAATGTCAACACCTTTTTCAAAGAAAAAATAACTTTTTTCTGTATGCGGTCCGACAGGCTGCGGAAAGGGGAGTCCGCAGGCCTGGCGAAGGGGGGAGGCTTACCCATCAATTTGCTGGCTTGAAGTCGCTATTTTTCATCTGAAACCGTATGCAGCCCTGCATAAACCGGGGAAAATGCATGAATATCATAAAAAAGTTGCAGAAATTACGATTTACCTCTTGATTTTCCGTCCCGTTTGTATATGATAGAAAAAGGCGCACTTTTCCGCGCCTGCTGCCTGACCTGTCCTTATGGCGCTGTTGCGCCCCGTGGATCAGGCGGACGCCGCGGCGGCACAGCCCTTGCCCTGGCGGCCGGGCGCTTTCTACATTATATTGGGCACGCCCACGGGCGGAAGGATCCTGAAAGGCGGAAATGCACATGAGTTCCAAGATGATGTTCTATGTTCTCAAGCGTATCCTGCTGGCGCTTTTGACCATCTGGATCGTGATTACGGTGACATTCTTTGTGATGCACGCGGTGCCCGGCGGCCCCTTCGTGGGGGAGAAGGCCATCAGCAAGGAGGCCCAGGCTGCCCTGGAGGCCAAGTACGGCCTGGACAAGCCGCTGATGGAGCAGTATGTGACCTATCTGCGGGACATCGTGACGAAGTTTGACTTCGGCCCGTCGCTGAAGCAGCGCGGCCGCCAGGTGATCGATGTGATCCTGGACGGCATGCGCACCTCGGCCAAGCTGGGCCTGATCGCGGCCTTCAGCGCGGCGGCGGTGGGTATCTTCCTGGGTGCGGTGGCTGCGCTGAGGCGCAACACGGTGCTGGACAAGGTGATCATGGTCATCACCACAGCATTCGTGTCCATGCCGTCGTTCATCATGGGATCATTCCTGCTGATTGTGTTCTCGGTGAAGTTAGGGTGGCTGCCGGCCAACGGCGCCACGGCCTCGGGCCTGATCCTGCCGGTGATCACCCTGGCGCTGTACCCCATGTCCTACATCACCCGTCTGACCCGCTCCTCCATGCTGGATGTGCTGGGGCAGGATTACATCCGCACCGCCAAGGCGAAGGGCGTCTCCGGCAAGAAGATCATCTTCGGCCATGCGCTGAAGAACTCTCTGATCCCCGTGATCACCTACTTCGGCCCGATGCTGGCCTTCATCGTCACCGGCTCCATGGTGGTGGAGCAGATCTTCGCCGTGCCGGGCATCGGTCGGCAGTTCGTCTCCAGCATCACCAACCGCGACTATACCATGATTATGGGCACGACGATCTTCCTGGCCTCGCTGATTGTGATCATGAACCTCATCAGCGACCTGCTCTACAAGGTGGTCGATCCCCGCATCGAGTTCGATTGATTAAGGAAGGAGCCAACGCCCTTATGTTCAATGTCAACAAGCCCTTCAGCATGCAGCTGGATCCCAAGCTCCTGGAGCCTGCCACGGCCCAGGAGAAGGAATACATCTCCCGCATGCGGCCTTCCTCCACCTTCTTCCGCGACGGTGTGAAGCGTCTTCTGCGCAACAAGGTGGCCACGGTCAGCCTGATCCTGATTGTGCTGATCACCCTGGCGTCCATTATCCTGCCCTATGTTTGGCCCTACAGCTATGACAAGATGCTGGGCGTGACCCCCGGCCGTCCCGCCGACAGCTCCTACAACAACCTGGCCCCCTTCACCTACGGCAAGACGGAGCTGAAGCGCATGGAGGCGGGGGAGAAGATCTTCCCCCACATCTTCGGCACCGACGCCCATGGGCGTGATTACTTCATCCGCGTGGTGTACGGCACCCGCATCTCCCTGGCGGTGGGCTTCTTCGCCAGCATCATCGTGCTGCTGATCGGCATGGTCATCGGCTCCATCGCGGGCTACTGCGGCGGCAAGGTTGACCTGATCATCATGCGCATTGTGGATATCATCTACTCCCTGCCGGACATGCTGGTGATCATCCTTTTGTCGGTGGTGCTGGGCAGGGTGCTGAACGTGGACGGCACGGTGCTGGAGAAGATCGGATCGAACATCATCAGCATGTTCGTCGTCTTTGGTCTTCTGTACTGGGTGAGCATGGCGCGGCTGATCCGCGGCCAGATCCTGTCCCTGAGGGAGCAGGAGTACGTGCTCTCCGCCCAGGCCACCGGCGCCAGGGGCAGCTGGATCATCCGCAAGCACCTGCTGCCCAACTGCATCAGCGTGGTGATTATCTCCACCGCCCTGCAGATCCCCAACGCCATCTTTACGGAGAGCTTCCTGTCCTTCCTGGGCCTGGGCGTCAACGCCCCCATGCCCTCCCTGGGCTCCCTGGCCTCCGACGCCCTCAACGGCATCACCTCCTACACCTACCGCCTGGTGATCCCCGCGGTGGTGATCTGCCTGATCGTGCTGTCCCTGAACCTGTTCGGCGACGGACTGCGCGACGCCTTCGACCCCAAGCTCAACGCCTGATGAAAGGAGTGCGGTACCATGGCATTGCTTGAAGTCAACAATCTGCGCACCTCCTTCTTCACCGATGCGGGCGAGGTCAAGGCGGTGGACGGCGTATCCTTTCAGCTGGATCACGGAAAAGTCCTGGGCATCGTGGGCGAGTCCGGCTCCGGCAAGTCCGTGACGGCCTACTCCATCATGCAGATCCTGGCCCCCACGGGTAAGATTGTGGGCGGCAGCGTGAAGCTGGACGGCCAGGAGCTGGTGGGCGCGGACGAGAAAACCCTGCGCACCGTGCGGGGCAACAAGGTGTCCATCATCTTCCAGGATCCCATGACCTCCCTGAACCCCACCTACACCGTGGGGCATCAGCTGGAGGAGGCCATCCTCCTGCACACCCCCCGCAACAAGAAGGAGGCCCGGGCCCGGGCGCTGGAGATGCTCCGCCTGGTGAACGTGAACGAGCCGGAAAAGCGCCTGAAGCAGTATCCCTACGAGCTCTCCGGCGGCATGCGCCAGAGGGTCATGATCGCCATGGCCCTGGCCTGCGAGCCGGATATCCTCATTGCCGACGAGCCCACCACGGCCCTGGACGTGACCATCCAGGCGCAGATTCTGGAGCTGATGCGGGATCTGCAGAAGAAGCTGGGCATGGCCATCATCATGATCACCCACGACCTGGGCGTTGTGGCCCAGATGTGCGACGAGGTAGTGGTCATGTACGCCGGGTCCATCTGCGAGCAGGGCACGGCGGACGAGATCTTCTACAACCCCCGGCATGAGTATACCAAGGGCCTGATGCGCTCCATCCCCACGGCGGAAAACAACGGCCAGCGGCTGCAGCCCATCACCGGCACGCCCATTGACCTTTTGAACATGCCCAAGGGCTGCCCCTTCGCTCCCCGGTGCGAGGCGGCCATGAAGGTCTGCCTGACCAAGCGCCCCGAGCGCATGTTCATCAACGACGAGCACTTCGCCACCTGCTGGATGAACGTCAAGCGCGGGGTGGACGAGGGCGTCATCACCCTGGAAGGAGGCGAGGAGCATGTCTGAGAACAAGAAGCAGCCGCTGATGGAAGTCAAGGGGCTGAAGGAGTACTTCAACATCAACATGGGCTTCTTCCGCTCCAAGCCCCTCAAGGCCGTGGACGACGTGTCCTTTACCATCAACAGGGGCGAGACCCTGGGTCTGGTGGGCGAAAGCGGCTGCGGCAAGACCACCGTGGGCCGCACGATCCTCCACCTGTACAAGCCCACCGCCGGTGAAATCCGCTACAACGGCAAGCTGATCAAGACCAAGGCCGACGTGCAGGAATTCCGCAAGAAGGCCACCATGGTCTTCCAGGATCCCTACTCCTCGCTGAACCCCCGCATGACCGTGTCGGACATCGTGGGCGAGCCCCTCGACGTGCATCACCTCTACGCCAGCAAAAAGGAGCGGGAGGAGCGCATCCTGGAGCTGCTGGGCTACGTGGGATTGAACAGCGAGCATGCCTCCCGCTACGCCCATGAGTTCTCCGGCGGCCAGCGCCAGCGCATCGGCATTGCCCGGGCCCTGGCGGTGAACCCGGAATTCATCGTCTGCGACGAGCCGGTCAGCGCGCTGGACGTGTCCATCCAGGCGCAGGTCATCAACATGTTTGACGACCTGCAGGACCGCCTGGGGCTGACGTACTTGTTCATCGCCCATGACCTGCTGGTGGTGCGGCACATTTCCGACCGCATTGCGGTGATGTACCTGGGCAAGATGGTGGAGCTGGCGGACGCGGACGAGATCTACAACCATCCGCTGCACCCCTACTCCCAGTCGCTGCTCTCCGCGGTGCCCCTGCCGGATCCCAAGGCGGCCCGGGCCAATCAGCGCATTGTGCTCACGGGCGACATCCCCAGCCCGCTCAACGCGCCCTCCGGCTGCCCCTTCCGCACCCGCTGCCGCTACGCCACCGAGGCCTGCGCCCAGGCCATGCCTCCCTTCGAGGAGGTGGAGAAGGGTCACTTCGTGGCCTGCCACCGGGTGAAGGAGATCAACTGATTCCCTGCGGTTCATCAATGCGCCCCTGCGCATTTGTGAATAAACATTTTTGAGGAGGAACTCACCATGAAAAAGCTGGTTGCTCTCATGCTGGTTCTGGCCATGGCCATCGCCTGCGCGATGCCCGCTGTGGCTGAGGAGCCCGTGAAGCTGGCTGTCTGCCTGGCTTCCGAGCCCGATACCCTGGATCCGGCCCTGAACTCCGCTGTGGACGGCGCCACCATGATCGCCCACCTGTTCTCCGGCCTGGCTGCCTGGAATCAGAACGCTGACGGCGTGCTGGAGATCGTGCCCGAGTGCGCCACCGAGCTGTCCGAGCCCGTGGTCAACGAGGACGGCACCGTCACCTACACCTACACCCTGGTGGACGGCCTGAAGTGGTCCGACGGCCAGGCCCTGACCGCCGGCGACTTCGCCTTCGCCTGGAAGCGCGCTGCTTCCTCCGCCCTGGGCGCCGACTATGGCTACATGTTCGAGGTTGTGAAGGGCTATCCCGACGACCTGGCCGTGGAAGCCACCGACGACAAGACCCTGGTGGTCACCCTGAACAACGCCGTTCCCTACTGGAACGAGCTGCTGGCTTTCCCCACCTACTGCCCCGTGCGCGAGGACGTGGTGGCCAGCGAAGCCTGGGCGACCGAGGCTGCCACCTACGTTGGCAACGGCCCCTATGTCATGGCCGACTGGGCCCACAGCAGCAAGATCACCCTGGAGAAGAACCCCAACTACTTCCGGGCTGACGAAATCACCCTGGACGTGCTGGAGTGCTACCTGTCTGACGACGCCAACAACATGCTCGCCAACTTCCAGAACGGCGACTGGCAGATGATCGACGACGTGCCCACCGCTGAGATGGCTGCCCTGAAGGAAGCCTATCCCACCGAGTACGTGGTGGCCGGCCAGATCGGCACCTACTACGTCTGCTGGAACGTCAACGAGAACATCCTGCCCGCTTCCAGCGAGCTGACCGGCGCAGAGGCCGAGGCCGCCAAGGCTGAGATCCGCAAGGCCGTGTCCCTGCTGTTCGACCGCAACTACATCGTCACCGAGATCGGCCAGGCCGGTCAGGTGCCCGCCTCCAGCTTCGTGGCCATGGGCATGACCGACGCTGACGGCTCCGAGTTCTACAAGAACGCCGGCGATTCCGACGCCTACATCGGCTACTACGATGTGTCCGAGGACGCCTACATGGACAACTGGGACGCCGCCATGGAAGTGCTGAAGAAGTACTACACCTATGACGAGGCCACCGGCATGTTCTCCGACTTCCCGACCCTGACCTACCTGTACAACACCTCCGAGAGCCACAAGGCCATCGGCGAGTACCTGCAGAGCGTGCTGGCGGGCGTGGGCATCACCATGAACCTGACCAACCAGGAGTGGAACACCTTCCTGAACACCCGTAAGAGCGGCGACTACTCCGTGGCCCGCAATGGCTGGATTGCCGACTACAACGATCCCATCTGCTTCCTGGATATGTGGGTGAGCGGCTCCGGCAACAACGATATCCAGTACGGCAAGGGCGACCATACCGACCTGGCCATGTACAGCCTGGATCTGACCGACCTGGGCATCGACGTGAAGGTTGAGAACGGCACCTGGGCCGAGACCTATGATGTGCTGATCTCCGCCATCAAGGCCTGCACCGACAACGATGCCCGCTATGCCCTGATGCATCGCGCTGAGGACATGCTGATGGCTACCGGCTGCATCACCCCCCTGTACTTCTACACCGACATCTACATGATCGACGACAGCGTGCAGGGCTTCTACACCAACCCCCTGGGCTACAAGTACTTCATGTACTGCACCATCGCGGAGTAATCTGCGAGGGCATCCCGTTAGGGGCATCCCGCGGCGGATATCCGGGTCACACCGGGTATCCGCCGTTTTCGTTGGAGGGAAGGGTTTTCCCGGAGCCATGGCGAAAGGTAGATGCATACGCGGAACAGGAGGAATCATCATGATGGAACAGACCATCCGGCGGAGCTTCCGCCTGGGGCTGGTGCATTTTATGGCCTACCCCTTTGCCGCCTCGGGCGAGGGGGACATTGAGGGCACCGTGCGCAGGGTACTGGAGGATCCCTTCTTTGAGCTGATCGAGCTGACCCACATCCAGGACGCCACGGTGCGCCGCCGGGTGGGCGACCTGGCACGGCAGGCGGGGGTGGACGTGGCCTATGGCGCGCAGCCCCAGCTGATGCGCAACGGCGAGAACCTGTGCAGCCTGGATGAGCCGCTGCGCCTGCGGGGCGTGGAACGGATGAAGCGCTG
>JAXEEE010000010.1:0-17912 GCA_034104265.1 Eubacteriales bacterium
AAGGTCTGCTCCACCACGGCATTCTCCGGCTGCAGCTGGCTCATGGTCACGGCGTCCGTCCGGACGGAGGTCATGCTCCAGTCCTCCGCCACCACCCAGTACATCACCAGCGCCAGCAGCAGGTAGATCAGGGTGAACATCCCCAGCCTGCCCCAGCGGCTTTGCTTCCATTGCTTCATGTCCAAGGCGCTTCCGTCTCCTTGCCTGTTATTTCCCGATGCAGTCCAGTTCGCCTGACCACCGCATGCCGACAGCATCCGGCGTTCCGCCCGCGCGGAGAGCCGTTTGCCGTTCCATGCCGCGCAGAGTCTCAAGCTTAGGTATACACCTTTTGACATACTTTCGTAACCCTGCGGCCAAACGCTCCGCCCCATCCTGCCGCATTTTCGGCATATGCCGCTGCATTGCCCGGCATCCGTCCTTGCATGCTGATCATTGGCGACAGCAAAACAATCAGCGCCCTTCCCTGCCGCCTCCCGCCCAAACGGGGGAAGCATTCTGGAAAGGCGCTGATTGACGGAAGCAGCAGGCTGTCGGATCTCAGCCCCTGCTGTACCAGCCCTGATCCTCAGCACGATGGGGTGTCCTTGGCATCGATTGCTCCGGGCGGCTGCCGCAGCGCACTGCCGCGCGGGAGGCAAGGATCCATGGGCATGGCCGATGGCCGGAGCGGAAGCAGCTGCACCGCAGCAGACAGGCTTTGCCGGAGCGGGCAGGAACGGTTGCGCTGCTCCGGCAGAGCCCTCCGCCCATTACGACACGCTGCGCTGATCCAGGGCCATCCTGTCGGCAATCATGGCGATGAATTCGCCGTTGGTGGGCCTGTCCTCCCGGGTGGCCACCCGGCAGCCGAAGGCCTTGTTCAGCGTTTCGATGCGCCCACGGCTCCAGGCCACCTCAATGGCGTGGCGGATGGCGCGCTCCACCTTGCTGGCGGAGGTGTTGAACCGCCGCCCGATACCGGGATACAGCTCCTTGGTGATGCGGTTGATCAGATCGGGATTCTCCACCACCATCTTCACCGCCTCGCGGAGGAACTGATAGCCCTTGATATGCGCGGGAATGCCGATGGTCAGGAACAGGCTGGCCAGCTTCTCATCCATGCTGACGGTGCGGCCCGGCATGGCCGTGCGGGTGGCGCTCATCACCGGCGCAGCACCGCAGATCTCCTTGATCCGGTTCACCAGCACCGGCATGTCAAAGGGCTTGACCATATAGTACCTTGCGCCCAGATTCACAGCCCGCGCAATAAAGTCATCCCGCCCCAGGGCGGATATCACGATCGTCTGGGGCATATGCTCCGGCTGCTGGCGCTGCATTTCCTCCAGGCAGCAGTAACCGTCCATCTGCGGCATGATGATGTCCATCACCATCACGTCCGCGCGATATTTGCCCATGGCCTCCAGGGCTTCCAGACCGTTCCCGCATTCGGCGCATACACGGATTCCATCCTGCCGCTCCAGGCAGGCCTTCATCGTCCGGCGAAGTTCCGCATTGTCGTCCACCAGAATGACTTTGATCTCATCCATATTCTCTTTTCCCCTTTCCAAACATGAATCCATCCGGACGTCCGGCGGGTGCCGCGTCCCGTCATCAAACGCCCTGCTGCGGCTAATGCAGGTACATTATAGCAAATCTTTCAGGGGCTTGTGGGGATTCCGCGATAACCACCCACGATTCGACACAACTTTTCAGTATTGCCAACCAAATACGCCATGCCCTTCGACAGGATGCCTGCACAACCGCTTGCATCCGGCAGCGCCGCCGCATGAAAAAAAGCGGCCGAAAGCCGCTTTTTTCATGAAATCCTTGTGGTTCAGGGAATATACAGCATGTCGATGGACGTCACCGTGCCGGCGGTATTGAGGTTGTAATCCAGCTGCCAGGTGTGGCTGTCGGCCGTATCCGCCTGATAGCGGATGATCTTCGTGCCGTCCTCCTGCAGGTAGATCTTGCCCTTGCCGTCGTCCGTCTCATACAGGCCGCGGTTGCCCGAGGGGCTCTCCACCTGGCCCATGTCCCGGAAGCGGCTGACCACATAGCTCTCCGTGTCGCCCACGGCTGTGGAGCGGGGGCCCTTGAAGGTCGTGTCCGTGAAGTACAGCTCCACCAGCACCCAGCCGCTCTTCACCTTCGCCATGACGGCGTAGCCCCAGTGGTAGAGGTACTTCTGGCACGTGCCGTCAATGCCGCTCATGACAATCTCCTCCATGCCGGTGCCCTCGCCGTACACCTGCTGGAACTGCTCCCGGGTGGTCTCGTAGAGCTTCAGGCCGTTGACCACGTCGTCCGTAACGGAATAGGCCGTCAGGGGCCAGGGCTTGGCCTCGATCTTGTAGAGGATCTCGAGGGTGTTGCTGGCCTTGCCGTAGCCGTTGACCGCCACAGCCTTCAGCGTCACATAGCCGCCGGGGAGGTAGAAGGGCTCACCGTCGTAGATGGGGCTGTCGATATCGGGGGTGGAGCCGTCGATGGTGTAGTAGATGGTGATGTCGGTTTCCTTGTCGCCCTCGGGGGTCTTGGAGGTCTTTTCGTTCTCCAGGCCGGGCTTGAGCCAGATGCGCTGGCGCTGCTTGTAGGTGTTGGGCGCCAGGGAGCTGCGGGGGGACTGGGGCGAGGGCATGTACACCTTGTAGGAGGCGTTGAGGGGATCGCTGACCAGATCACCGCTGACACACACGGCCCGCATGTCCCAGGTGCCCTCGTCCAGCACCAGGGGCTCGGTGTACCTGACGCCGTCCTGGGGCAGCTCCGCCTCCGCGTCGAAGGTGTAGTAGATGTCATAGCCCTGGGCAGAGGTCAGGGTGATGGTCTTCTTCTCCTCGTAGTAGCCTGCGATCAGATCCACCGAGGGGGCCGTAGGCAGCAGCTCCGTGCGCTGGTTGCGGAAGGTCACCTGCCCGGTCATCTGGTAGGCCAGCAGCATCAGCTCCCCCGCCTCCGGCTCCCGGCCCGTGGCCAGCAGGATGCGGATCATGGCCCGGTAGGCGTCCGGCGCGCTGGGGGTGATGTTGGTGTAAATGTCGGTGTAGAGGGCCTCGGCGTCCTCCAGGCGGCCGTCAGCCTCGTAGGCGGAGCCCAGCAGCAGCAGGTTGTCCACATCCACCTGATCCGTGCCCTCCAGCTCCCTGGCCTGCTCGAACATGAGGATGGCCTGCTCCACATCGCCGGTGTCCAGGTATTCCTCGCCCACCTCCCACATGGCGGTGGCGTTGGCTTCCTTGCCGAAGCGGGCCAGAATCCGCTGGCCGCCCTGGGTGTTGCTCAGGTAGAGGTAAACGCCCACCGCGCTGACAATCATCAGCACAATCAGCACAATGAGCACGTGGGCCCAGTTGATCATGTGGCGGGTGACATTGTGCACCTTGCGCCGGGGAGTGGGGCGGACGTTGACAACAGGCTCCATCCCCGTTTCGCCATAGACGTTGCGGGCGGGGCGGCTGTAGCCGGACATGGTGTCCAGGGGCTCGCCGTCGGCGTTGTACACCTGCGGGTCGGCAAAGACTGGGGTTTCCCGGGTCGTGCCGTGAACCGAGGGATCCACATAGATGCGGGACGCGCCGGTCTTGCCGTGGTCGCGGGGAGGGGGCGGCGCCGATTTTCCCGCCCTGCCCTGGCGGATGCCGCGCACGCCGGCTTCCTCACCGGCCTCGCCGCGGTTCAGCAGCGCGCCGCAGCCGGGGCAGAGAATCTCGTTGTCACCGGCATAGCTGCCGCAGTGGGGACAAAGCATGTCCGCACCTCCTGTCTCATCGGTATCAGGCTCCCGTCAGCCCTGCGGGGAACGGGGGCGGTTGTTCACCACCTGACCGTTGATCACCAGCGCAAAGCTGCACTTGAGGAACCGTGCCGCCTGTTCGCACATGACGATGCGGCTGTGGTAGATCTGCAGGTACTCCATCACGGAGGAGCTGTCATCCATGGTCAGCTCATGGCGGATCACCCGCTCCCTGCGATCCACCTCCACCCGGTTCTCCTGGATGGAGAAGTTCACCCGGTCGTGGATGTCATCGGGGTCGGGCCTGCCGCCCCTGACGCGGGTCTTGTGGGCGTCGGACTTGTCGCCCAACACCAGCGCCGCCGATACCGCGCTGGATACAAAGCCGCTCTGCTCCTCATGGTTGCCCACGGCAGTGATGATCTCCATCACGTCGTTCATGTCCATGCCCATGCCCCGCAGGATGGGCAGGAGCATCACCGCGCCGTTGGGGCCGTGATCGTGGCGGTTGACGGAGTTGCCCACATCATGCACCCAGCCCGCGATGGCCGCCAGCTCTACCTCCCGCTGGGAATAGCCCAGGGCCCTGAGGATGGAGGAGGCCGTCCTGCTGACGTAGCTGACGTGGCGCGGCCCGTGGTCGGTGTACCCCAGCGCCTCCAGGTAGCGGTTGCCCGCGCGGATGAGGGCCTGGATGTCCTCATGCTGCCGGATGTCCTGCAGGGTAATCATGTCCTTCTCCTTGATGCGCGCGCTCACTGATCCATGCCGTGGAGCGCGTCGTAGTCCGGGTCGTTGTCGAACTCCCGGTCGGGGGCCACGCCGCCCAGCATCTCGATGGCGTTGCGCAGCTCGATGAAGTCGATGTAGCCGGTCTTGTCGTCCCCCGCCGCATCGATCAGATCGGGCAGGGCGCGGTCGTCCCCCAGCTTGCCCAGGTAGCTGGCAAACAGGGCGCGGCGCGACCGGTTCTCACGGAATAAACGAAGCGCAAGCTGAAAAACCTGCTCGTTGCCAGGATAATCCGCCAGCACGTCCAGCATGGCCTCCTGCCCGGCGGCGTTGGCCTTGGGCAGCGCCTCCAGCAGGGGCTGCACCACGCAGGCGCCCATGCTCTTGAGGCTGTCCAGGGCGTTGTCGCACAGGTCGTCCCGGTCGGGGCGGTTCATCTGCCAGTCGATGTAGAGCATCTTGGGCTGGGTGGACTCCATCTCCCGAAGCAGGCCGATGGCAGTCATTCGGGCCTCCTCGGGGGCGCTTTCGTCCTTGAGCAGGTTCACCAGACGCTTCTCGCAGGGCTTGCCCACCGCCTGAATCTGATCCAGCAGCAGGTCGGGCAGCGGAACGCCCTTGCGCACGTAGTCCACCATCCAGTCCACCAGATCCTTGGGATCCTCGAACTGGGTGAAGTACGCGCCGGGGGTCACCCCGTCCAGCCAGCGGGCGGGAGTGTTCAGGAAGGTCATGTACACCCGGGGCATGTCGGCTTCCATGGCGTCAAAGTTGCGGTACTCCTTGCCGTGCTCCTTCATCCAGCGGGAAGTAAAATCGGCAAAGCGGCTGTCGAAATCAATGCACTTTTTCATCGGTTCTGTCTCCTTCCAGGCTTTGATCGGTCTGCCGCTTCAGGCTGCGCATGACGCGGCTGATCTTCCGTGCGGATACCGGCAGGGCGCGCACAACCTTCGCCGCCTCGCCCTCCCGGCCCGTCAGACGCAAATACAATATCTCCATGGCCTTGATCCACTGATAGCCCCTGTCCCCCGTGGCCTCCTGCCGCTGGGCGGGACTCATCACCTGCCACAGATCCGCCGCGAAAAAGGCCAGCTCCGTGGCCTCGCAGGTGCGGCGGGTCTCGGTCAGCAGATGGGGCAGATACAGATGCCACTGGCTGCGGGGCACATTGTCCACCTTCGTCAGCTGGGCGGTGGTCATCCTCTGGCCGATGAGCACGTTCATGGGCGTGTCGTCGCCCATCTCCGCCAGGCGGATCATGATCCTCTGGCGCACCTCCTGCAGCGTGCCGGGGGCGGTCAGCTGCTCCCGCAGCCAGGCCCGGACACAGGGCGCGTCCTCCGTCCCGGCGGCGCGGATCGCCGCCAGCTGCACTCCCGCGTCGGGGATGCCCATGCACCAGTCCAGGGTCATGCGCATGGGACTGTCATACCCAAGCAGCGTCTCCGCCGGGGGCTTCGCGGCCAGGATGGCCATCAGCTCCGTCATGCGCTGCTGTACCGCTTCCGGCGGCAGCGCGCCCATGGGCGGCAGTTCCTCCCCCGGATGCCCCGGTGCCCAGGCCAGCAGCAGCTGCGCCCGCTGATCCGTGGGATCCAGCGCCAGAATCCTCCGCCAGCCCTGCAGCGCCTCCTCCCGCCGACCCTCCTGCCAGTCCAGCGAGGCCAGCGGATGCAAAAGGGCAATGCGGCAGGGCTGACGCTTCAGCCGCGCCGTCAGATACCGCCGCGCTGCCCCCGAGGCCGACAGCGTCCATGCCGCCGTAAGGAAGTAATCCTCCCCCGCAGGCTCCGCCGCCATGGCCGCGCACTTCTCCAGCATGCCCAGGGCCGCCCGGGGCTTGCCCATGCCGGACAGCGCCACGCTCAGCATGCTCATCGCCCGGACATTGCCCGGCTCCAGCCGCAGCGCCCGGGCCAGCGCCCGGATGGCGTCATGGCCCCGGTTGTCCGCCAGGGCCAGCAGCGCCAGGGTGATGTGCAGGGGCGCGGGATCCTCCGTCAGACGAATGGCCCGGCGGATCCGGCGCAGGCCCAGCTCCTGCTCCCCCCGGCGGAAGGCCGTCAGCCCCCGCCGCACCAGCAGTCCCTGCCGCAGCGTACTGCGGCCCTCCGGCTGCTCCAGGCCATCCAGCAGGATGTGGGCTTCCTCCGCCGCCTCGCTGTAGGGATCCTCCTGCAGGTAGTGGTACAGGCTGTCGCAGGCGGCTTCCCGGCGGCCCAGGGCATGCTGGCATTTGCCCAGCTCCAGCCAGGACTCCGGCAGCATGTCCTCCCGAGCGCACAGCCGGTACAACAGCGCCGCAGCCTGCTCATAGCAGCCCATCTGCTTCAGCTGCTGGGCCAGCCGCAGCCAGCCCGCCGCCGAATCCTCCTGCACCGCCGCCCGGCGCAGAAGCACCAGCGCATCCTCCATCCGGCCCCGCCGGCGGTAATCATCCGCGCTGCGCCGCAGCCGGTAGGCCGGCAGCGCAAAGGGGACCACCTTGCCAAGGGTTTCTTTGCTCATATCACGCTCGCAATGTCGGGCGGAACCCGCGGCTCCGCCCGGAGATAGGCGCCGCTCCTCACGCCCGGGAGGCGCGCAGGAGCAGGTCCTTCAGTTCATCGGTGGTGAAGGCGTAGCGGCTGTGGCAGAAATGGCACCCCAGCTCCGCGCCCCTGTCCTCGTCAATCAGGGTCTGCAGTTCCTTGCGGCCCAGGGAGATCAGCGCCTTCTCCATCCGCTCCCGGGAGCAGCCGCAGCGATATGCAAGCGGCGTGCGCTCCAGCAGCTCCGGCTCCAGCCCCCGGAACCAGTCCTCGATCAATTCCTCCTTGGGGGCGTAGGTCATCTCCCGGCTGATGGAGGCGAACATGGGGCTGCGCAGCTCCAGCTGCTCCAGCACGGACTCCTCGCAACCGGGCAGGGGCTGAATCAGCAGGCCCCCGGCCTTGAGCACCACGTTCCCGTTCACCAGCACGCCCACCGACACCAGGGAGGGCTGCTGCTCGCTGACGGTGAAGTAGTTGGCAAAGTCCATGCCCATCTCGCCGCTGACCAGCTCGCACTGGCCAATGTACGGCTCCCGCAGGCCCAGATCCTTCACCACGCTCATCCGGCCGCTGTGGCCCACCGCGCCGCCCACATCCAGCTTACCGTCCTCCCGCAGGGGAAGCTCCACCTGCGGATTGTCCGCGCAGACCTTCAGGTCGCCGTGGTTGGCCACGGCCACCAGGGTACCCATAGGGCCGCCGCCCTTCACCGTCACCGTGACGGACTCGTTGTCACCCTTCATCATCACGCCCAGGAAGGCCGTGGCGGTCATCAGCCGGCCCATGGCCGCGGTGCACACGGGGGTGGAAGCGTGCAGATCCGCCGCCTGCTGGCACATGGCCGTGGTCTCACACATCATGACACGGGCCTGCCCGCCCATCAGGCTCAGGCGAAGCATCTCGTCGCCGCTGCGTCTCTCGATCATATGCGTCATTTCCTCTCTCATGCCTGGTTACAGCCGGGGCAGCTCCGCCGGATCCAGCCGCTTGATGGCCGCAATGTGCCAGCGGTGCTCCCCCTCCCGGGGCGGCTCCATCCGGCCGTTGCCGAACACCATCACCCGGTCGAAGCCCGCCTGGTGCAAAAGCGCAGTCAGGCTCTGCATGCTGTGAGCCCGCTGCTTCTGCTCCTCGTCAATGCGGCGGTAGCTGCCGTCCTCCTGCTTGACGAAGATGCACAGGTGCATGTCCACGATGCCGGTCTTCTCGGAGAAGCGGTTCTGCCACATGTAGGTAATGTTCTCCAGATCCTCGCAGATGATCTGGTTGCCCAGCGCGTGCTGGAGCTTGTAGGGGGTGGACACGTCGAAGAACAGCCCGCCGCCGGGCCTGAGCGCGTTCCACGCCGCCCGGAAGAAGTCCAGCGCGTCCTGATCCTCCAGGAGGTAGTTCACCCCGTCGCAGGTGGCCAGCACCGCGTCCATGGGCCGGTGCAGCCGCAGCTGGCGCATGTCCTGGCGCACAAAGGGGATGGCGATGCCCTCGCTGCGGGCCTTTTGCGCGGCGATCCAGAGCATATCCTGGCTCAGATCCACGCCGGTCACATGGAAGCCCCGCCGGTACAAGGGCAGCGTCAGGCTCCCCGTGCCGCAGGCGCACTCGCAGATCTTGCCCTCCCGGATGCCGAAGGCCTCCATCAGCCGTACATAATAGTCAGCCCAGCCGTCGTAGTTCACGTCACCCATCAGCTGGTCATAAACCTCTGCAAACCCTGTATACATTCGTACTCCCTGTCAATCCTCTGTATGTTTTCGCTTGCCGTGCATGCTTCCGCCGATGCGCCCGGCCTCCTTGGCCGACAGCCCGGCCCATCCCACCTGGGCCAGCTTGTCCGTCAGACCAAAGCGCCGGGCAGCCTCGTACTTGCGTTTGCTGTTGTCCTCAAGCCGCCAGGTACCCATGCGCATTCCTCCCCCTCCGGGATAGCTTGCGCATGGCGGCGGCAAAGCATGTATTACACCTGGGGATCCGCGCTGTCATCCGCAGCGGGACGGTCATCGTTCTCCTCGTCGTCATCGTCGTCATCGTCGGGAACGTACAGGCCGCGGTTGACCACAGCGCCCTCAATCTTGGCGTTGATATACTTGTCGAACACCGCGTTGGTGTAGCTGGCGGTAACGAAGCGGCTCAGGCTGAAGCCGATCAGCAGATAATAGGCGAACAGGCCCAGCATGCAGTACATGGGGCTGACAAAGAGCATCAGCACCACACCGATGATCATGGGCAGGGCGTGCAGCAGGCGCAGGCCGATGCTCATGGGCAGCCGGGCCACAGCCAGCAGCAGGCCGTTGCGCATAACGTCCCGCATGCGCAGCTTGTAGCTGACAATCAGCGGATGGAAGTAGGTCACGCCCAGGCACCACATCAGGCCAATCATCATCGTCAGCACCTGGGGCACCACCATGAAGGCATTGCTGTTGGCCATGGCGCCGTAGAAGTTCCAGCAGACGTAGAGCATCAGGGGCACCAGGGAGGTGACGAAGGAGATGACCAGGCTCTGCTTCCAGTTCTCCTTCACTGCGTCCTTGAAGTCCGACCAGATGAAGGCATGCTCGTCACGAGCCCAGTTGCGGGTCACATAGCACACGCCGGAGGTGAACGGACCGGTAATGGTAATGCAGGGCACCAGCAGCAGGAGCGTGGGCGCCACCACGCCGCCCAGCAACTCGCCCACGGCGATGGCCTCGCCGCTGTCCACCATGTTGTTCAGGCTGGTCAGGAAGCTCAGCGCGCCGATCATCAGCACGATCATCGTGGGCAGCCACGGCACCACATACATCAGGTTCAGCCGCACCAGCGCGGACAGGCGCACCCGCAGCATCTCCCAGAAAAGCTGCCAGCGGTTGGTGGGCAGGTTTTCCGGGGTATAGTCGCCCTTGCCGCTCTTACCGTAGTAAAAGCTGTTCATCCATTTGCTAAACATTACCGTTCCTCCTCGATCGTCAGGGCCCGCGCTAACGCGGGATATGGCATTTATTATAGCATATCCCCCGGAAAATGCAAATACGAAGTGGCTTTGCCCGGCCTTTCCGCATGAAAAAACACCGGGGCGCGCAGTTTTCCGCACGCTCCGGCGCATGAATTTACACTTTGTTCACGCCTTGCAGGCCACATCCATGACCAGGGCCAGGGTGTTCATCAAGCCCTTGACGTGGGTGCGCTCATAGCTGTGGGAGGCGAACACCCCCGGGCCGCACAGGGCGAAGCGGGCCTCCAGGCCGGCCTTGAGAGCAGGGGCGGTATCGGAGGAGTAGCGGGGATACACATCCACCGTGTAGTCCAGGCCCAGGCGGCGGCTGCGCTCGATCAGCTCGTTGGTGAAGTCCCAGTCGTAAGGCCCGGCGGCGTCCTTGGCACAGATGGATACCTGCGTTTCCCGGCAGGTCAGGTCGGCGCCCACGCAGCCCATGTCCACCGCCAGCATGTCCTCCACCGGCAACTTCCACAGCCCGGAGCCGCCGTGGCCGATTTCCTCGTACACGGTGAAGGCGATGTACACCTTCCGCGCCAGGGTCACGCGGCCCTCCGCCACCTCCCGGGCCAGGGTCAGCAGCATGGCCGCGGAGGCCTTGTCGTCCAGGAAGCGGCTCTTGACATAGCCGTCGGGGTTGATGATGGTACGGGGATCGAAGCTGATGAAGTCCCCGGCGTGAATGTCCAGGGCAGCGACCTCCTTGTCCGTGGTCACGTCCTCATCCAGGATGACCTCCAGGTACTCGTCGCTGCGGGGGGTAGCGGTCTGGTCGCCCCAGACATGGCGGCTGGCCCGGGTGGAATACACCGTGCCGGGATACGTCTTCCCCTCCCGGGTGTGGACGAGGATGTTCTCGTTCTCGATGGCGTTGTCATCAAAGCCGCCGATGATCGTGTAGCGCAGGTGGCCGTTGGGCTTCACCGCCCGCACCACAGCGCCCAGGGTGTCCACATGGGCGGAAATCAGCACGCCGTGGCCGTTGCCGCCCAGGTCGCACACCACGGTGCCCTTGCGGCTGCGCTCGGGCCGGAAGCCCAGGCGGGTCAGCTCCGCCAGGACATAGTCGGTGGCCCCGCGGGTCATGCCGGTGGGGCTGGGAATAGCCATCAGGCGCTGGATTTGCTCCAGCAGATAGGTTTTCTGATCCATCATACGTCGCTCCTTGCGCTTATTGCTGAATTTCCACAGCGAAGTCCTCGTAGGTCACCCGCTCCACGGGCAGGCTGCCTTCGGTGTCCGCCAGGGTGATGCGCACATTGCCGCTCTCCGGCACTGACATGGTGAACACGCCGCAGAAGCATTCCTTGCCGAAGGCGTAGTTCTCGCCGAACCAGGTGGGGCCGTAAGAGCACCACACCTCATACTGCCCGGGCTCCAGGGTGACCATCAGCCGCGCGCCCCTGTGAATGAAGCCCTTGATCACCGGCACGTTCTCCCGGGTGATGCACACGTAGCCGTGGTTGACCCCGTCGGTATCAAAGAATACCCGCGCGCCGCTCTCCATGCTCTCCCCGGCGAGGATGGCCGTGTCGATCTGCTCCGCCTGCGGATAGTAATCCAGGGTGGCCGCGTAGGTCATCAGGCCGTCCACACAGCCCTCCAGGGCAGAGTTGTACTCCGCCAGGCAGGCCATGATGCTCTCCGCCGTCTGCACGCCCTCGCCCACCGCCGCGGTCAGGTTCACGGTCAGCGTCTGGGTCTTGGGGTTTTTGCTGCTGTAATAGACGGTGCGGCAGGCCTCGGGCAGCTGCCGGATGAGAATGGTCTCTATCTCGTCCCGGGTCATATCCGGTACGCCCATCATGCTGGGCATGGCCTCCCTGGCCGCAGCGTCCGCATTCTCCAGCATGGCCTGCCAGTCCTTCACCTTCACGGTGAGCTCCGCTGCCTCCAGGCCATCCGTCGCGTCCGCCTTGGTCAGCTGCATCAGCATCAGCATGGCGGGCAGCCGGCCTCCGGCCTGCGCCGTGGTAATGCCCAGCGTCCCTGCCGCCGCCGCGCAGTACTCCGGCAGGGGCTCCATGGCGGGCATGGCGTCCGGCTTGCTCTTGGGCATAGTGGCCGCCTTGGGCAGCAGGTAGGCGTACATAGCGCTGCGCATCTGCGTACCCACGTAGGTCTTCGCCGCCGCCGTTGCCAGGCTGGACACCTTCTTTTTGTAGCTGCCCAGGGTCTTGGCGGTATCGAAGCTCAGCGCCGCCCCTTCGCCCTTGCCCGTGATGGTAATGCTGATGGTGTACTCAACGGTGTCCGTCCAGTCGGAGGCCCCGGCCAGCGCCCGGGTCAGGTACTCGCGCGCATCATCGCCGGGCTGCTCCTTGCTGCTCACGCCGCAGGTCATGGTGGGAATGGCCACCGTCACCGTCACATACTCCTTGCCCCGCTTGGAGGATACCACCGTGGTATGCTCCATCATGGCCTTCTTCCAGCCGGTTTCACCCTCGGCAAGCTCGGCAATGCCCGCCAGCACCCTGGCTTCGCCGTCCGCCTTGAGCGGATCCGCCTCCTCCGCCAGGGCGGGCAGGCAGCACATCAGGCAAAGCAGCAGCAGTACACACAGTTTGCGCATCCGATTTTTCCCCTTTTATCGCAATGATTTCTCCCGATAACATAAAGCACGGGAATCGCCGAGCGCGTCGCCGATTCCCGGTATGCCGCCTGCCGGACAGGGCGGGCTGCCCTGCCCGGCTTCATGGGCGATGGATTAACCCAGCAGCTTCTCGCTGGCCTCGCGCAGCTGCACGTTCAGCTGCTCGGCGGCTTCCTTGCTCTGGGCGTTGGTGTTAACGTAGAGCTTGATCTTCGGCTCGGTGCCGGAGGGGCGCACGCAGACCCAGTTGCCCTTTTCCAGCTCGAAGTACAGCACGTCGGAGGTGGGCAGGCCCGTGGGAGCCTCCACGCCGCCCTCGGTGCGCACGCCCTTGAGGTAGTCGCGCACGGCGGTGACCTTCAGGCCCGCAATCTCCGCCGGGGGATTCTCCCTAAGTCCGGCCATGATTTCCTTCATGCGGGACAGGCCCTCCTTGCCCGGCAGGGTGACGGAGACGACCTTCTCCACGAAGTAGCCGTACTTGGCGAAGATCTCCTGCACCATGTCGTACAGGGTGATGCCCTGGGCCTGGCAGGAGCAGGCCACCTCGGAGATCAGCAGGGAGGCGTTCACGCCGTCCTTGTCGCGCACGAAGGTGCTGCTGAGGAACCCGTAGCTCTCCTCGAAGCCGAAGAGGAAGGTGTGGCTGCCGGTATCCTGGAACTGCTGGATCTTCTCGCCGATGAACTTGAAGCCGGTCAGCGTCTCGAACATATCCACGCCGAAGCTCTCGCAGATGCGGTTGGCCAGGGAGGTGGAGACGATGGACTTCACCGCCGCACCGTTCCTGGGGAGCGTACCCTGCTTGGCCTTGGTGGACAGGATGTAGTACAGAAGCACGCAGCCGATCTGGTTGCCGGTGAGCAGCTGCCACGCCCCGTCCTTGGTGCGCACGGCCACGCCCAGACGGTCGCAGTCAGGGTCGGTGGCGAAGATCACGTCAGCGCCGACCTCGTCCGCCAGCTTGAAGGCCAGGGTGAACGCGCCGGGATCCTCGGGGTTGGGCACCTTGACGGTGGAGAAGTTGCAGTCGGGCAGCTCCTGCTCCTTGACCACGGACACGTTGCTGATGCCGACCTCCTTGAGGATGCGGCGGACAGGCACGTTGCCGGAGCCATGGATGGGTGTGTAGACGATCTTCAGCTTGCCGCCCTCCCTGTCCAGCAGCTCGGGCTGGATGCACAGGGTCTTCACGTCGGCGATGTAGTCGTCGTCCACTTCCTTGTTGCCGATGATTTTCAGCAGGCCCTTGGCCTTGGCCTCCTCCTCATCCATGAGGGTGCAGTCGGTGTAGGCGGTGGCGCGGATGATGCGGGTGATGCCCTCGGCAGCCTCGGGGCCGACCTGGGCGCCGTCCTCGCCGTAGACCTTGTAGCCGTTGTACTGGGGCGGGTTATGGCTGGCGGTGATGACGATGCCAGCGATGGCGTTCAGGTGTCGCACGGCGTAGGACAGAATCGGCACGGGGCGCAGGGCGTCGAACAGGTAGGCGGGCACGCCCTCCTGGCACAGCACCAGGGCGGTATCATGGGCAAACTCCGCGGAGCAGCGGCGGCTGTCATAGGCGATGACCACGCCGCGCTGGGCCTGCTCGGGGTTCTCCAGCAGGTAGCGGGCCAGGCCCTTGGTCGCCCGGCGGACGTTGTAGCGGTTCATACGGTTCATGCCCGCGCCCAGCACGCCGCGCATGCCGGCGGTGCCGAAGGACAGCTCGGTATAGAAACGATCCTCGATCTCCTTGTCATCATCCTTGATGGCCAGCAGATCCTTCACAGTATCCTCATCATTGGCAAAATCCCTGAGCCACTGCTCGTAAGAAGCGCGCACGTCCATGGGTGATCCTTCCTTTCATGATTGGCCGCTGCCGCCGGAATAGGCCAGCATACGTTAGCTCCATTATAGGATTTTTTTCCGTTTTTGACAAGAGGGGACAGGGAAATAAGGATCGCCCCGGCGCATTCCTTCCGCGCCGGAGCGATCCGCAGCCTCACTGCATGAACTTGTAGGGAATGCCGTTGTCCCGGCAGTACTGCTCGGCACAGGAGCCCCGCTCCACATAGACCACCGTGTCCGCATGGGAGGAGAGAATATCCTCGCCGATTTCCGTCACCGTGGCCGGGATGGTCAGGGTCTTCAGGTCGCACTGCAGGAAGGCGTTTTCCCTGATGGCCGTCACCCGGTAGCCGTACATGGTTTCCGGCAGGGTGAGCGCCAGCTTCTCCCCCTCGTAGTCAACAATGCGCAATCCGCCCAGCTCTGCCTCCTCAGCCCACTGGGCCACATCGTCCTCCACCAGTTCAAAGTCCAGATACACCCAGTCGTCCCGCCGCGCCAGCCTTCCGCCGCCCACGGGCTCGTAGGGCAGCCAGTGGGTGGTGAACAGCTCATACACCCTGCTGCCCTGCTCCGCCTCCAGCACCACCTGCGGACACCGCCAGAAGGGATCATCCCGCCGGGAGCCGATTTCCAGATCCTCCAGGCCCGCGGGCAGGGATACCCGCTTCAGGTTCGCGCAGTTGTCAAAGGCGCCGTAGCTCAGCCAGGTCACCGTGTCCGGCAGATCCACCTGCTCCAGCGCCGTGCAGCCTGCGAAAGCCTTTTCCTCAATCCGCTCCAGGCCCCTGTGCAGCTGTACGCTGGCCAGGCTGACGCATCCGTCAAAGGCGCCCCTGCCGATTCTCGTCACGCTGGCAGGCAGATCGATGCTCATCAGCATGGGACAGTTGTAAAAGGCGCAGTCGGGGATCTCCTGCAGACCCCGCGGAAATACAACCCGGGTCAGCGCGGGACAGCTGGCAAAGGCGTAATCGCCCATTTCCTCCAGCCCGGAGGGCAGCGTCACCCGCTTCAACGCCTGGCAGCCCTCAAAGGCGTCGTTGCCAATGCTGGTGATGCTGTCCGGCAGGTTGATCTCCCGGAGCGTGGTGTTGCCCGCAAAGGCATAGCCGGCTATGCTCACCAGCGTATAGCCGTCCAGCGTCCGGGGCAGATCCAGCGTCACGGCGCTGCCCACATAGGCCACAAGCTCCGCCGTCTCCTCATCCAGGGGCGCATACTCGCACGCACCCCTGCGCTCCGCCAGCGCGCCCGCCGTCATAAGCAGGCACAGCGCCAGCGCGGCGCAGAAAATGCTCCTTTTCATGTTCCCATCTCCCTTTGGTATTCTGCTGTGTGCAGCGTATGTTGCTGCCTTATTTTACCGCTGCTTCCATGCTGTGTCAATTCCTTTTCCACGGATATCATGCTAATCCGCCGTTTTCCCGCATACGCTTCACCAAAAGGCTGAAAGGAGGCTCCACCCATGAAGCCGCGCCGCGCTCTGCTCTGCCTGGCGGCCCTGCTGCTGACAGCCGCCCTGGGCTGGCTGCTGACCCACGCCGCCGCACCTTCCCCCGCAAGCCTGTCCGGCGGTCAGGATCGGACGCTGCTTCGGATCTGGGTGGTATCCTCCGTGGGCGGCGGGGAAAGCTGGCTGAAGGAGCAGCTGCGCCTGTTCGAGCGGAAGCATCCGGGGGTGATGACCTATCTGCGCGCCGTATCCCCCGATGAGCTGGCGAACCCGGAGGCGGTGCTGCCCGATCTGGTGCTGTACACCCCGGGAACCCTCACCGCCCCGGAAACGTACTTCGCGCCTCTTTCCGCGCCCGGGGGCCTGCGGGAGCCGCTTCTTCGCTGCGGACGCTGGAAGGGGCAGCAGTACGGTCTGCCCCTGTGCTGGGGCGGCTACGTGCTGTGCATGGACGGCGCGCTGGAGCCGGAAGGCGCCGCTACCCCTGCGCCCACCACGCTCCTGGGCCGGCCCGCCGCCACGCCGAAGGCTTCCGCCTCCCCGCAGCCCTACCCTTACGAGGCGGCCATGGCAGCCGTCGTTCCGCTGGCAGCCCCCGGGGGCTGCGGCACCCTGGCCCTGTGCTGTCTGCTGGAGCAGTCCCTGCGTCCGCCCCTGCCGGAGGGCTTCGCATCCCCGGCGGAGGTATACGCTGCTTTCCGCAGCCGAAGCTGCGCCTCGGCGGTGCTGACCACGGGGCAGCTGACGGCGCTGGCCTCCCTGGCCTCATCGGGCAAGGGCTTTGCCTACCGCGTGATGGCACCCGGTCAGGTCATCACGGATCAGGTGTGGCTGGGGAGCGTCATCCGCGGGGCGGAGGACTCCGCTGCGCCGGAACTGCTGGCCTTCCTCACGGGCCGGGAGGCGCAGCAGAGGCTGTCCGGCCAGGGGCTGTATCCGGCACTGGCGGAGCTGACGCTGTACTTTTCCGGTGCGGCGGCGGAGGTCGAGGCGGCAGGGGCCCGGTCTCTGACGGCGGTAAACGCCTACGTTTCCCCATCGGAGGTCCGGGCTGCGGGCTGGCAGGCTTACACAGGGCAGACCGGTCTGAGCGAGGCGCTGCTGCCCCTGCTGTAGCGGATGCCCGACGGTATAAATCCGCCCCGGCAGGGCAGGATAAGCCATACACCACATGGGAAGGAGCATGACCACAGCATGGAAAGCCAGGCAAGAACCCACGCCCGGGCGGGCTGGCAGGAGGAGGAAACCAACCGTCTGTTTTCCGCCGTGAAGGAGGCCTCCGCCGCAGGCGCGCCGCTGCGCAGCGTCTTCGAGACCCTCTCCGGGGAGATGGGCCGCAAACCCAACAGTATCCGCAACTATTACTACGCGTGTCTGCGGCAGCGGCCGGAGGCGGCGCAGCTGCGGGCGGCACCCTTCACGGTCTTCACCCCGGAGGAGACCCACGAGCTGCTGCGTCAGGTGCTGATGGCCCGGGGGCAGGGGATGTCGGTGCGCTCCTGCGTGATGAAGATGGCAGGGGGCGACCACAGCCGGATGCTGCGCTACCAGAACAAGTACCGGACGCTGCTGCGCCGCCGTCCCGAGCTGATTGAGGCGGTACGGGAGGAGCTGCGGCAGGAGGGTCTGCCCTGTCCGAAGGACACGGTTCTCGACCGGGCGGACGCGGCCTTCTGCGATCCGGACGACACGGCTGCGGCGCGGCTGATGGCGGAGCCCTGCGTATCGCACATGCTGGAGGGGCTTAAGGAGCTATTGCGCCGTGCGGCCCGGGCAGAGGAGGCGGCGGATCTGCAGCGGGAGCTGGACAGGGCGCAGGTGCGGCACGATCTGCGCCGGATGGCCTGGGAGAAGGATTTCGACGAGGTATCCGCGCAGCTGGAGGCTATCTTGTGCCTTCTGCGGGACTTCCTGGCCTTGCCTGCCGAATCACAGGCGCTGCAGCTGGGGACCTTCCGAGACGCTGCCCTGGAGGAGGTTGGCAAGGCTGAGGCGCTGATGACGAGAGTCAGGGAGCAATCGTGATGGGAGTAGAGGGGACGGCTGGGGCTCCTCGCCCCAGACCCTCGCCA
>JAXEEE010000011.1:0-22973 GCA_034104265.1 Eubacteriales bacterium
CACAACATCGCCCACGTCAGGCAGGGTGATGAGGTCCTCCTGGGTGGCCTCGGACACCTTCGCCAGCGTTCCGAAGGCGCTGGCCAGATCCCGGGCGGTCTTCCTGCCGATGTTGGGGATGCCGATGGCGAACAGGAACGCGTCCAGGGTGCAGTCCTTGCTCTTTTCCAGGGCCGCCAGCAGCTTGTCCGCCTTGCGCTCTTTGAAGCCCTCCAGCGTCAGCGCCTGCTCCCTCGTCAGATGGTACAGATCCGCCGGATCCCGTACACCCATCTGGTCGTAGAGCTGCTCGGCGGTCTTTTCGGACAGGCCCTCGATATCCATGGCGTCCCGGCTGGCAAAATGGCTGATCCGCGCCACGGCTTGCGGCTTGCAGCTGACCCGGTTCATGCAGAACAGGTGCGCACCACGCTCCACCAGGGGACTTCCGCAGGCAGGGCAGACAGCGGGCTTCTCCACGGGCGTTTCGCCCTCGCCCGGCTCCCCCACCCGGCCCATGATCTCAGGGATCACATCATTGGAGCGTCGAATCCACACCGGCGCGCCGATGGCCACCTGCTTGCGCTGGATATCGCCCCAGTTGTTCAGCGTGGCCTTGCGCACCGTCACGCCGTAGAAGTCGACAGGATCCAGATGCGCCAGGGGAGTCAGCTTGCCCGTACGGCCCAGCTCCCAGGTGACGCGGCGCAGGGTGGTGACGCTCTCTTCCGCCTCAAACTTGTAGGCCACCGCCCACCGTGGGAACTTGTCCGTGAAGCCCATCTGCTCCCGCAGCGCCAGGTCGCCCACCTTGATCACCACGCCGTCGATCAGGAAATCCAGGCTGCTGCGCTTCTCCTCGATCTCCCGGATGCACTGCTCGATTTCCTCCCGGTTGTGGGGCCTGCCCAGGTAGGGACTGACGGGGAAGCCGTTTTCCTTCAGGAAATCCAGCATCCCCGGCTGGGTGGAATAGGGCGGGTTCTCGATGGTGCCCACCTGATAAAAGAACGCGTCAAGCCGCCGCGACGCGGTCACCGCCGGATCCAGGTTGCGCAGGGCTCCAGCAGCGGCGTTGCGGGCGTTCTTCAGCGGCTCCCTGGCCGTTTTGTTGTATTCTTCCAGCGTAGACAGGCGCATGATGCACTCGCCCTGCACCTCCAGTAGCCCCTTGTAGGGGATGCTCAGCGGCACGGAGCGCACCGTCCGGGCCTGGGGCAGGATGGCCTCCCCCGTGACGCCATTGCCCCGGGTGGCCGCCTGCACCAGCTGACCATCCCGGTAGGTCAGGTTCAGCGTCAGGCCGTCAAACTTGTATTCCACATAATACTGCAGCTCCGTCTGGCCGGTCAGCTTCTCCGTGCGGCGGATCCAGTCCTCCAGCGCGCCGATGGACTGCACCTTGTCCATGCTCCACAGCTGGGTGACGTGCCGGTGTGGCTCGAAGCCCGCCAGGGTTTCACCGCCCACCCGGTGCGTGGGAGAGTCCGGCAGGATGATTCCGCTCTCCTTCTCCAGCGCGGTCAGCTGATCGTACATTTCGTCCCACTGCTTGTCGGAAATGACGGGCTTGTCCAGCACATAGTAGGCGTAAGCTGTCTCGTTCAGCCGGTCCACCAGGGGACGCATCAGAGCTGCGTAATCGGTCATGCTTCATCCTCCAGCTTGACGATGGGCGCGATGGACAGGCTGAATTCCTTCACGCCGTACGCCGTGAATTCAATCTGAATGCGGGCGTCGCTGCCCTTGCCGGTGACGGCTACCACGCTTCCCTCGCCGAATTTGGTGTGCAGCACCCGGTTGCCCTTCTGGAACAGGTTCTGCATGGCGCTGCCGGACAGCTCCCGGGCCTTGCTGCCCACGAAGCCCTTCTGCACTCCGGGGATGCCCAGAGCATTGCCGCCCAGGGTCAGCTTGGGCTTGCCCAGGTCGTTCATGGCAGGGGTGGAGCGCAGGCCGTAGCCGCTGCCGTAGCCCCGCTGCACTGGCTGCTGGGGCGTATGGCGTGAGGCCGCTTCCTTCTTCACAGCCCACTCGTCCTGCAGGAGGCGGGCGGGAATTTCATCCAGGAAGCGGGAGGGCGCGTTGTGGTTGACCTGGTTGTAAAGCATGCGCTGGCTGGCCCGGGAGATGAACAGCCGCTTCTGGGCACGGGTGATACCCACGTAGCACAGGCGGCGCTCCTCCTCTACGCGGTTCTCGTCCATGGTGCTGCGGGCAGAGGGGAAGATGCCCTCCTCCAGGCCGGTCATGAACACGTCGGGGAACTCCAGGCCCTTGGCGGAGTGAAGGGTCATCATGGTTACGTAACCCCGGTCGTCCGCCTGGGCGTCCAGATCGGTGACCAGCGCCACGTTCTCCAGGTAGGACTCCAGGGTGGCGTCATCGCCGCTGAGGCGGGCGTACTCTTCCACCGCGCCGATGAGCTCCTGGATGTTCTCCACCCGGGTGCGGGCCTCGTCCGTGTCCTCCTTCTGGTATTGTTCCATCAGGCCGGTCTTTTCAATCAGCAGCTTGACGAAATCCGCCAGGGGCATGCTGTCCTTCATGGCCACCAGCATGGTCATAAGCATGAAGAAGTCGCTGACGCACTTGCGGGGCCGGGAGGACAGGCTCTCGGGAATATCGGACAGGGCGGAATACAGGGGCATGTCGTTGTCCCTGGCATGGGCAACCAGCTCGTTGACGGTGCTGTCGCCAATGGAACGCTTGGGCACGTTGATGATGCGGCGCAGGGAGATATCATCCGCGGGGTTCACGATCACCCGCAGGTAGGCAATCACGTCCTTGACCTCCCGGCGGTCGTAGAACTTCTGCCCGCCGAAGATCTTGTAGGGGATGCCCGCCCGCATGAGCATATCCTCCAGCACGCGGCTTTGGGCGTTGGTGCGGTAGAGGATGGCCATGCTGCCGTAGGGCTCGCCCTGGCGGCTCATCTGCCGGATGCGGTCGGCCACCCAGGCAGCTTCCTCCCGCTCGTCCCCGGCGCAGTACAGCTTGATGGGCTCGCCCTCGCCCTTGTCGGTCCACAGGGCCTTTTCCTTTCGTCCGGCGTTGTGGGCGATGACCTGGTTGGCCGCGTCCAGAATGTTGGCGGTGGAGCGGTAGTTCTGCTCCAGCTTGATGACCTTGGCGTCAGGATAGTCCTTTTCAAAGTCCAGGATGTTGCGGATGTCCGCGCCGCGCCAGCCGTAGATGGACTGATCGTCGTCGCCCACCACGCACAGGTTGCGGCTCTGGTCGGTGAGCAGTTTCACCAGCATGTACTGGGCGTAGTTGGTATCCTGGTACTCGTCCACCATGACGTAGCGGAAGCGCTTGCGATAGCTGTCCAGAACGGGGGGATGATCCGCCAGCAGCTCAAGGGTCTTGACCAGCAGATCGTCAAAGTCAAGGGCATTGAGGCCCTTCAGGCGGGTTTCGTACTCCAGGAACACGTCGTGAATCATCTGGCTGCGGTAATCCCGCTCCGTGTGCTGGAACCACTCGTCCGGGCCCATGAGCTTGTTCTTCGCGTCGGAAATCTTCGCCTTGATCTCCCGGGGTGAAAGGAACTTCTCGTCGATATTCTGTCGCTTGAGGATTTCCTTGATCACCGCGTTCTGATCATCATCGTCATAAATGGCGAAGGAACGGGAATAGCCCAGCTTCTCGATATCCCTGCGCAGCATCCTGGCGCAGGTGGAATGGAAGGTGGCCACCCAGGCCTCGTCCGCCTGATCCCCCACCAGCTGGGTGATGCGTTCCTTCATTTCCTTGGCGGCCTTGTTGGTAAAGGTCAGGGCCAGAATTTGATAAGCGGGTACGCCGTGGTCGATCAGGTTGGCAACGCGGCAGGTCAGCGCGCGGGTCTTGCCGCTGCCGGCGCCAGCCAGAATCAGCACGGGGCCTTCCAGAGTTTCAGCAGCCAGCCGCTGCTGGGGATTGAGCATATTCAGATCCATTTTTCTACCTCTATCTTCCATATTGATGCACATGCGGCCGCGTCAGGGCAGGGTGCCATCCTTCTCCATGGCGTCCAGCACATGGTTGTATCCATCCGCGCCATAGGTCAGCGCCCGGTTCACACGGCTGATGGTCGCCGAGGACGCGCCGGTCTTCCGGGCAATCTCCTGGTAGGTGACATGCCTGCGCAGAAGCACCGCCACCTCCAGGCGCTGCGCAATGCTTTTCATCTCCGCAATGGTGCATATATCCTCGAAGAAACGATAAGCGTCCTCCGTCGTTTCCAGCGCCAGCACAGCCTGCATCAGCAGCTCCGTCTGGGCGTTTTTCACCTTCGGTTCAAACATAACGCCACTCCTTCCGTCACAAGGCCGGCACATCTGCCCATTTTGACGATATTCATATTATATCACGTTTTTGCCGGGCTGACCAGCGGAAAAATCATCAGGAGGCGCGGATTCTTTCCCCCGCAGCGCAGCGGTGCGTCCGTGTTCAACCATGAATGATGGCTGGCATTGTACATAAATTGTTCGTTTTCCTGAGGCAATGGTCTGAACGACTTTCGCAGCCCGCGCCGGGCTGCAATTTCCTGCAAATTGGGAGGCAGCATGCAATTTGCAGGATGGTATACCCACGATTTCCCTGTCACATATGGGAAATTATCAGCCTCCATACGCCATTTATGAAGGAGCGCAAAAAAAAGTTGCAAAAACACCTTGACAAACCCTGCCACCGTGACTATACTTTCAGCATAGCAGCAAGGACGCTGCGGGATCTGTCTCGCGGTGTCCTTTTCTCTGTATTACGGCCGATTGCCGAACGAAGGAGAGAAGCGCTGCTTTCCCAATGACAGCATGGAGGAGGAACCCAAGCATGGCTTACATGGATGAGCTTTTCGGCAGCAACGTTTTCAACGATGCAGTGATGCAGCAGCGTCTGCCCAAGGATACCTACAAGGCGCTCCACAAGACCATTGAGGAGGGCAAGCAGCTCGATCCGCAGATTGCCAGCGTCGTGGCCAACGCGATGAAGGACTGGGCGGTGGAAAAGGGCTGCACCCACTACACCCACTGGTTTCAGCCTCTGACCGGCATCACCGCTGAAAAGCACGACAGCTTCATCAGCCCCAAGGCCGGCGGCAAGGTCATCCTGGAGTTCAGCGGCAAGGAGCTTGTCCGCGGCGAGCCCGACGCGTCCTCCTTCCCCTCCGGCGGCCTGCGCTCCACCTTCGAGGCCCGCGGCTACACCGCCTGGGATCCTACCAATTATGCCTTTATCAAGGACGGCGTGCTGTGCATCCCCACGGCCTTCTGCTCCTACAGCGGCGACGCCCTGGATCAGAAGACCCCCCTGCTGCGCTCCATGGAGGCGCTGAACAAGCAGGCGCTGCGCATCATGAAGCTCTTCGGCCGTGACGCCACCCGCGTGACCCCCACCGTCGGCCCCGAGCAGGAGTACTTCCTGGTGGACAAGAAGCTCTATGACCAGCGCAAGGATCTGATCTTCACCGGCCGCACGCTCTTCGGCAACAAGCCCCCCAAGGGCCAGGAGATGGAGGATCATTACTTCGGCTCCATCAAGCCCCGTATCCAGGCCTTCATGAGCGAGCTGAACGAGGAGCTGTGGAAGCTGGGCATCCTGGCCAAGACTGAGCACAACGAGGTCGCCCCCGCCCAGCATGAGATGGCCCCCATCTTCTCCATTACCTCCATCGCCACCGACCACAACCAGCTGGCCATGGAAATGATGAAGAAGGTCGCCCTCCGCCATGGTCTTGTGTGCCTGCTGCACGAGAAGCCCTTCGCTGGTGTCAACGGCTCCGGCAAGCACAACAACTGGTCCATGTCCACCAACACCGGCTATAATCTGCTGGATCCCGGCGACGATCCCGCCACCTCCGCCCAGTTCATGCTGATCCTGACTGCGGTCATCAAGGCTGTGGACGAGTACGCTGACCTGCTGCGCGTCTCCGTGGCCTCCGCCGGCAACGACCACCGTCTGGGCGCTAACGAAGCGCCGCCCGCCATTATCTCCATGTTCCTGGGCGACGAACTGTCCGCCATCGTGGATGCCTTCGAGGGCGAGAAGACCTACACCGCCGCCGAACGTCAGGATCTGGAGATCGGCGTGAGCGTGCTGCCCAAGTTCCCCAAGGACAACACCGACCGCAACCGCACCTCCCCCTTCGCCTTCACCGGCAACAAGTTCGAGTTCCGCTCCCTGGGCTCCAGCGAATCCATCTCCTGCGCCAACGTGGTCATCAACACCATCGTGGCCGAGTCCCTGCGCCAGTTCGCTGATGTTCTGGAGAACGCCGAGGACTTCCAGAAGACCCTGCACGAGCTGATTGTGAAGAACCTGCACGATCACAAGCGGATCATCTTCAACGGCAACGGCTATTCCGCCGAATGGGTGGAGGAGGCCCAGCGCCGCGGGCTGCCCAACTTCGTCAGCACCGTGGACGCCCTGCCCCACATGCTGGACGAGAAGAACGTCCGCCTGTTCACCACCCACGGCGTGTTCACCGAGGCCGAGCTGCGCAGCCGCCTGGAGATCAAGCTGGAGAACTACACCAAGGTGCTGAACATCGAAGGCGAGACCGCGCTGATGATGGCCGAGCGGGAGATTCTTCCCGCCAGCCTGTCCTACATGCGCGCCATGGCCCGCACCGTCAACGAGGTCAAGTCCGCAGGCGCCGCCTCCCCCGCCGCTCAGAAGCTCCTGGCTCAGCTGACCGAGCTGACCGACAAGCTCTACGACGCAACCGAGGCCCTGCGCTCCGCCATCGCCACCCGGCCCGAGGGCGACGCCTATCAGAACGCCGTGTACGAGCATGACGTGATCATCCCGGCCATGGGTGCGGTCCGCACCGTTGCCGACAGCCTGGAAACCATCGTCGGCAAGGAGTACTGGCCTTTCCCCACCTACGCCGATCTGCTTTTCAACGTGTAAGCGGACCGCAATTGCATAGGCACAAGGACGTGCAAGTCAGCCTTTTCCATTAAAGCTGGCTTGCACGTTTTTGTATAGATTGATATGGAGGTATCAGGTATGGAACTGACACTGGAAAGTATCATGGAAAGCGTCAACGGCTCCGTATTCGCCGTTTGGTTTCTGATTGGCGCTGCGCTGGTGTTCTGGATGCAGGCGGGCTTCGCCATGGTGGAAACAGGCTTCACCCGCGCCAAGAACGCCGGCAATATCCTGATGAAGAACCTGATGGATTTCTGCATCGGCACCTGCGTGTTTATCCTCATCGGTTTCTCCTTCCTGCTGGGCGAGGACTGGCTGGGCTTCATCGGCAAGCCTGGTCTGGACATCTTCACCGCCTATGAGAGCTTCGACTTCTCGAGCTTCGTGTTCAACCTGGTGTTCTGCGCCACCACCGCCACCATCGTCTCCGGCGCCATGGCCGAGCGCACCAAGTTCCTCTCCTACTGCATTTATTCTGCCGTCATTTCTGCGCTGATCTACCCCATCGAGGCTCACTGGATCTGGGGCGGCGGCTGGTTGGCCCAGCTGGGCTTCCACGACTTCGCCGGTTCCTGCGCCATTCACATGGTGGGCGGCATTTCCGCGCTGATCGGCGCGAAGATCCTCGGACCCCGTATCGGCAAGTTCACCAAGGACAAGAATGGCAAGATCACCGGCGTGAACGCTTTCCCCGGTCACAACCTGCCCCTGGGCTGCCTGGGCGTGTTCATCCTGTGGCTGGGCTGGTACGGCTTCAACGGCGCTGCCTGCACCTCCGTGGAGCAGCTGGGCTCCGTGTTCCTGACCACCACGGTGGCTCCCTCCATTGCAACAGTCGTCTGCATGATCTTCACCTGGGTGCGCTACGGCAAGCCTGACGTATCCATGTGCCTGAACGCCTCCCTGGCCGGCCTGGTGGCCATCACCGCCCCCTGCGACGTGACCGACGCCTTCGGCGCCATCGTCATCGGCGCGGTGGCTGGCCTGCTGGTGGTCTTCGGCGTATGGCTGCTGGATCATAAGCTGCGCATTGACGACCCCGTGGGCGCAGTGGCTGTGCACTGCATCAACGGTATCTGGGGCACCATCGCTGTTGGTCTGTTCGCCACCCCCACCGCCCCCGGCTACGCTATCGCCAACGCTTCCGGCGAACCCCTCAAGGGCCTGTTCTACGGCGGCGGCTTCGAGCTGCTGGGTCTGCAGCTGCTGGGCTTTGGCTCCGTGGCGCTGTGGACGGCCGTGACCATCACTGTCACCTTCCTGGTGATCAAGAAGATCGTTGGTCTGCGCGTGACCGCCCAGGAGGAGACCGTCGGTCTGGATCTGGAGGAGCACGGCCTGGCCTCTGCCTATGCGGACTTCATGCCCAACACTCCCCTGCTCACCGGCGTTGGTTCCTCCGCTGCTGTTGCGGCTGAACCCGTTTCCTCTGCGCCCGTGTCCGTGGACGACGCGGTGCCCGTGGTGGTTCGCTCCGCCAAGGCCGCACCCGCTTCCGACGTGAAGATGACCAAGATCGATATCATCACCAAGCAGAGCAGCTTTGAGGTGCTCAAGACCGCCATGGAGGAAATCGGCGTCACCGGCATGACCGTGACCCAGGTGCTGGGCTGCGGCATGCAGAAGGGCCGTCCCGAGTACTACCGCGGCGTTGCGGTGGAGATGAATCTGCTGCCCAAGATCGAGGTGGAGATCGTGGTGTGCAAGATTCCTGCCCGCAAGGTTGTGGAGACCGCCAAGAAGGTGCTGTACACCGGCCACATCGGCGACGGCAAGATCTTCGTTTACGACGTGGAGAACGTGATCAAGGTCCGCACCGGCGAGGAAGGCTACGACGCCCTGCAGGATGTGGAATAACTTCATACAGACTGCATTTCCGAGAGGGACGGCGCGCGCTGTCCCTCCCCTTTTTCTGTGGGCGGACGGGAATCTTGTTTTCCTTTTGTCCTTCTTTTTTCCCCTCCTTGACACGCTTTGACAGATCGGGTAAACTGAATCGCGTAGATGCGGAGGATGCTTATCCATCCGCAAGTAGTATTGAAGGGGGATTCCATTCATGAAGAAGATCGTTGCTCTGGCTATGGCGCTGTGTATGGCGCTGTGCTGCGTTTCCGCCATGGCGGAAGCCAAGACCTACGCCATCGGTGTCAACCAGCTTGTGCAGCACGAGGCACTTGACGCTGCCACCCAGGGCTTCATCGACGCCCTGACCGAAAAGCTGGGCGACCAGGTGACCTTTGACGTGCAGAACGCTTCCGGCGACACCGCCACCTGCGCCACCATCGCCAACGGCTTTGTGTCCAACGGCGTGGATCTGATCATGGCCAACGCCACCCCTGCTCTGCAGGCCACCATCGCCGCCACCGCTGACATTCCTGTCCTGGGCACCTCCGTCACCGCCTATGACGTGGCGCTGGATATTACTGACTGGAAGGGCTACACCGAGATGAACGTGTCCGGCACCTCCGACCTGCCCCCGCTGGATCAGCAGGCCGCCATGGTGAAGGAGCTGTTCCCCGAAGCCAAGACTGTGGCGCTGCTGTACTGCTCCGCCGAGGCCAACTCCGAGTATCAGGTGAAGGTCATGGAGACCGAGCTGGCTGCCCTGGGCATGACCACTGAGCGCTTCGCCTTCGCTGACTCCAACGACATTGCCTCCGTTGCCGAGCAGGCAACCGCCTGTGACGTGATCTACATCCCCACCGACAACACCGCCGCTTCCTGCACCGAGACCATCGCCAACGTGCTGGTGCCCGCGAAGAAGCCCGTCATCGCCGGTGAGGAAGGCATCTGCCGTGGCTGCGGCGTTGCGACCCTGACCATCTCCTACTACGACATCGGCTACAAGACCGGCGAAATGGCCTACGACATCCTGGTCAACGGCGCCGACGTGTCCACCATGGAGATCGCCTTCGCGCCCCAGTTCGTCAAGAAGTACAACCCCGTCATGGCCGAGGATCTGGGCGTGACCATCCCCGAGGGCTACGAGGCTCTGGTGATCGAGTAATTCCATTCCCTTGCATTTGCGCGACAGCCATGAAGGGCGTTCACCTTTCATGGCTTCGCTTTGTACTTTGAACCTTTTACCACATTTGAGGAGGCTCCTTCCTTGGACATCATCAAGCTGTTCAACGCCATGCCCGGCGCCGTGGCTCAGGGACTCATCTGGGGCATCATGGCTATTGGCGTATACATTACCTACCGCATTCTGGATGTGGCCGACCTGACCGTGGACGGCTCCATTGCCACCGGCGGCGCTGTTGCTGCCATGATGATCCTTGCCGGCTTCAACGTGTGGGTCGCGCTGCTGGCGGCCTTCCTGGTGGGCATGCTGACGGGCCTGGTGACGGGCCTTTTCCACACGGCCATGGGCATCCCGGCGATCCTTGCCGGCATCCTCACCCAGCTAGCCCTGTACTCCATCAACCTGCGTATCATGGGCGGCAAGGCCAACACCGCCGTCAACGCCAGCAAGTACAACCTGCTGGTGTCCCTGCGCAACGTGCGGTCCCTCTCGCTGGACAACCCTATCCCGATCCTGATCGTCTTCACCGTGGTGGTGGTGATTCTGCTGTACCTGTTCTTCGGCACGGAGTACGGCTGCGCCATGCGCGCCACCGGCGCCAACGCCAACATGTCCCGCGCCCAGGGCATCAACACCAATCTGGCCAAGGTCATCGGCCTGATGCTCTCCAACGGTATCGTGGCGCTGTCCGGCGCGATGCTGGCCCAGTACCAGGGCTTTGCGGATGTGAGCATGGGCCGCGGCGCCATCGTCATCGGCCTGGCGGCCGTGATCATCGGCGAGGTCGTGTTCGGCAGGCTGTTCCGCAGCTTCGGCGGCAAGCTCCTGGCGGTTTCCCTGGGCGCGATTATCTATTACACGGTGCTGCAGGTGGTTCTGTGGCTGGGTCTGAACACCAACGACCTGAAGATGCTCACCGCGCTGGTGGTCGCCCTTTTCCTGGCTGTCCCCTACTGGAAGGGCAAACTGGCCGCCCGCAAGGCCGGCAGCAAGGGAGGCGAGCAGCGTGCTTAAGATCAATCATATCGCCAAGACCTTCAATCCTGGTACCATTACCGAAAAGGTTGCTCTGGTGGACATTGACTTCCATCTGAATCCCGGCGACTTTGTCACCGTCATCGGCGGCAACGGCGCGGGCAAATCCACCATGCTCAATGCCGTGGCAGGCACCTTCCTGGTGGACAAGGGCAGCATCGAGATCGACGGCGTGGACGTTACCCGCCTGCCGGAATACAAGCGCGCCAGGTATCTGGGCCGCGTGTTCCAGGATCCCATGACCGGCACGGCCGCCACCATGTCCATTGAGGACAACATGGCACTGGCCCTCCGCCGCGGCGAGCATCGCAGTCCTCTGCGCTGGGGCATCACCAGCGCGGAACGTCAGCGCTTCCGCGACGTGCTGGCAACCCTGGAGCTGGGTCTGGAGGATCGCATGTCCAGCAAGGTGGGCCTGCTTTCCGGCGGCCAGCGTCAGGCGCTGACGCTGCTCATGGCCACGCTCAAGCAGCCCAAGCTGCTTCTGCTGGACGAGCATACCGCCGCCCTGGATCCGAAAACCGCTGCCAAGGTGCTGCACCTGACCCGGAAGCTGATTGCCGACATGAACCTTTCCGCCATGATGGTCACCCACAACATGAAGGATGCGCTGCAGTACGGCAACCGCACCATCATGCTGCACGAGGGCAAAATCATCCTGGACATCAACGCCCAGACCAAGGAACGCCTCCGGGTGGACGATCTGCTGCAGATGTTCGAAAAGGCCAGTGGCTCCGCCCTGAACAACGACCGCATGCTCCTGGGCTGACAGGCCGCCATAAAAAGCGCGACAGATTCAATCTGCCGCGCTTTTTCCATGCAGCCGCACCGCTGCGTCACTGCTTATGCTCCCTTTTTGCTCCGGATCATACGCATCAGCTCCGTCAGGTCTTCCTCGGAGAGCTGCCCCTCCTCCACCAGATTGCTGACCAACAGCGACGCCTTGCCGGAGAACAGCCGCCGCAAAAGCGAATGGGTTTCCTCCCTTGCCACGTCCTCCTTGGCAATGGCGGGCATGTAGCGCCGCACAGGGCCTGTATCATCCATGGTGACGGTCTTTTTCTCCAGCATGCGCTTGAGCAGGGTGGTCACCGTATGCTTGCTCCAGCCGGTCTCCTGCTCCAGGGCATGGGTGATTTCCATCATGGTCATCGGGGAATGTTCCCACAGAGCCTCCATGATCTTCCCTTCAGCCTCTGTCAGCGTCTTCTTCGCCATGAACACCCCTCCGTTGCACGTTTGTCTAACCAAATTGTACATTTGTCCAACGGATTTGTCAAGATGCTGAGGGGATTCGTTACAAGTGAAAATTGCACTTTGATTGGAGGCAGCCCGGTCAGAACCGGTAAAGTACACGCAGCAGCGCGCCGCAGCCCAGCACCATGGCCAGCATGATGGTGATATCGTTCATGGGGATCAGCCCGGACGCCAGGGCGGCACCTCCAACCGCCAGCACACCCATATGGATTCTGAGCAGATGCTCCTGCCTGCGTGCCTCCTGACGGGCCTGCTCCGCGCTGACCTGATACGTGCTGGCTTCCCTGTTTCTCTCATTTACCATGATTTGTCATCCTCGTCTTCCAGTTCTGTATGGCTAACGCCGAACCACCCCGGATCGGTGTGCCCGATCCTGCTGCCGTTACTGTCATAATGGTTGTATCCGCCAAGCGCCGTCACATCCCTTCGCCCGATACGGTGGCCGTCCGCGTCATTGACGCAATCGCTGTCCAGCAAGCCTGGCTGGATCACAGCCGTCTTCCTGCCCTTTTCGTCATAGCAGACCGTGTCGCCGAAAAGCCCGGGCCAGCTTTCGCCGATCTTTCGACCCTTTTCGTCATAATGGATGGTATTGCCGAACATGCCGGGCACGCTGGTGATCTTCCTTGCCATGACGCATCCTCCTTTGCCGTTTCCTTGAAACAGGCTTATTGTAGCATGCGCCGTCTCCCCTGTCGATGGATTTCCGCTGAATCATACATACACCCAGCTGATCTGTCCTGCAGGGAAGCCGCCCGCACATGCAAAAGGACGCCGGGCTCATCGGAAGCACGGCGTCCTGCAGGGTTCATGAGGCTCAGTCAGCCAGATCGGCATAGCGGTACATGGGCTCGCCCTTCTCATTGACGGACACGTTGGTCAGCCGGGGATTCCACAGGCAGATGTACACCTGCGTGGTCACGGGAATCACATAGAAGTTCTCTCCCACCAGCAGCTGCTCGGCCTGATGCAGCAGCTCGTTGCGCTCCACCTGGTCGCTGGTCCGGTTGGAGGCCTCGATCAGCGCGTCGTACTCGGGGCTGTTCACGCCGTTGTAATTTCCGCCGGAATAGGAGGTGTACAGATCCAGGTAGTTGATGGGATCGTTGAAGTCCGCAGTCCAGCTGTGACGGATCAGCTGATAGCTGCCATCGGCGCGGACAGAGGAGTACACCTGATCCTCCACACCGTTGAGCTCAATGGTGATGCCCAGGTTCTGCTTCAGCTGCGCCTGGATGGCCTGGGCCAGCAGGGCTTCCTTGTCGCTGTTGGGGTAGGTGTAGGTCAGGGTCGGGAAACCCTCGCCGTTGGGATAGCCGGCATCGGCCAGCAGCTGCTGTGCCTTGGCCACATCCTCAACCAGCAGAGGATCCCGCTCCTTGGAGAAGTACTCGGAGGAGCAATTGGACAGCATGAACTCCGCCACATAGGAGGTGGTGGGGATGTAGTCCGAGCCGATGACGGCGCAGATTTCCGCACGGTTGATGCCAATGGCAATGGCCTCACGCACGCGGGCATCCTGCAGCACTTCCACGTTCAGGTTGGGCAGGACGAACTTGGTGGTCAGCATGTTCCAGATGAACAGCTCGTCGCTGTCGGCATACTGCAGGGCGATGTAGTCCGGCAGACCCGTGGCCACGTCCACCTCGCCGGTCTGGTAGGCAGCCTGCAGGGCCTGCAGGTCATATACCAGGCGAACCTCGATGGTATCAATGTTCACCGCGTCGGCATTCCAGTAGTAGGGGTTCTTCCTGACGTAGTAGTGGTCTCCGTCCGCATAGTCGGTCAGATAGAACGCACCATTTCCCAGGCTGGTCTCGGGGTTCTTCCACCAGGAGGGATCCTCCAGGGTGGCCAGGCCTGTCTTGGAGGGATAGAAGGGGCCCACGGTCAGCAGGCTGGTGAAGTAGGTGCAGGGGGCCTTCAGGGTCATCTGCAGGGTGTAGTCGTCCAGGGCCACAACACCCACGTCCTCCAGGCTGCCCTCGCCGCTGCGGGCTTCCTGCGCGCCAACGATGCTGTACAGCACACCGGCGTAGATGGACATGCCGTTCTCAGGGTTCAGGGCGCGATGGATGGTGTTGATGAAGTCATCCGCCACCACGGGAGAGCCATCGCTCCACTTGCCGTCCTGGCGCAGGTGGAATGTCCACACCAGCTGATCCTCGGAGACCTCGTAGCTCTCTGCAGCCTCGTAGATCACATTGCCGTCAGCGTCGAAGCGGATCAGCGGATCCACGCACAGCTTGCAGTATTCCGTCCACATGTCGATGGCGATGCCGGCAGGATCCAGGTCGCCTGCGCCGGCGGAGGTCGCCAGCTTCAGCACCTTTTCCGGGACGTCCGCCCATGCGCAGGGCAAGGCTGTCAGCACCAGCATCAGCGCCAGAAGCGTCGCCATGGTCTTGCGGATGTTCTTCATAGGGAATCCCTCCTGTATTGTTTATGCTAACGGGCGTATGTCCGCTGAGCGCTTCTTGGGTTCAGCCTGCATGGTGGCAGGCCACCTGCCGTCCTCCCACATCACGCAGCGCAGGCTTTTCTTCCCGGCAGCGGGCAGTAGCATAGGGGCAGCGGGGCGCGAAAGGGCACCCCGGCGGCAGATCAATAGGGCTGGGCACCTCGCCATCCGGCGGGATGTATGGCTGGCTGCGGGCCGTAATGGGATCCGGCTGGGGCACGGCGGCCATCAGCACCCGGGTGTAGGGGTGCAGAGGCTCGTCGCAAATCGGATCTGCCTCGCCCATCTCCACCAGGGAGCCCATGTACATCACGCCGATTCTCCGGCTGATGTGCCGCACCATGGTCAGGTCGTGGGCAATGAACAGGTACGATATGCCCCGCTCCGCCTGGATGCGCTCCAGCAGGTTCACAATCTGCGCCTGAATGGACACGTCCAGGGCGGAAATGGGCTCGTCGCAGACAATGAACTCCGGGTCTAGGGCCAGCGCCCGGGCAATGCCGATGCGCTGCCGCTGTCCACCGGAAAACTCATGGGGATAGCGGCGGATATGGTCGGGCTTCAGCCCCACGGTCTGGAGCAAAGCCTGCACCCGCTCCGTCTGCTCCTTCGGGTCGCACAGGCCGTAAATCTTCATGGGTTCCGCGATCAGCTCCCCCACGGTGAAGCGCGGGTTCAGCGAGGCATAGGGGTCCTGGAAGATCATCTGCATCCTTCGGCGGTAGGGCTGCATCTGCTTGCGGGTCAGGCCCGTGATGTCCTCGCCGTCGCAGTAGATGCGGCCAGCGTCCGGCTCCCAGACCTTGAGGATTGTCCGGCCCAGGGTGCTTTTACCGCACCCGCTCTCCCCCACCAGGCCCACGGTCTCGCCCTTGCCAATGTCCAGCGATACGCCGTTGACCGCGTGCACAATGCCCTTCTTCCCGAAAGCGCCGGTCTTGACCCGGAAGCGCTTCTCCAGGTTTTCCACCCGGATCATGGCCTCATTCACAGCCCTCACCCCGCTTCCTGTCCTGTTCCTCCACCAGCGTCCGGGCCTGCTCCCGGCAGTACTTCCAGCAGCATGCCGAATGAGTCGGGCTGAATGCCACCGTGGCGGGCAGATAGTCCTTGCAGATCTTCATGGCGTCCGGGCAGCGGCTGACAAAGGGGCAGCCTGTGTTGACCTTCAGCAGATCCGGCGGCGTGCCGGGGATGGACTGAATCGGCTCCCGAACAAAGCTGCCGTCCGGCTGTGCCTGGCGGCGGGCAATGCTCTTCAGCAGACCCTCGGTATAGGGATGCTTCGTCTGGTAGAAGATTTCGTCGGTAGTGCCGGTTTCCACCACCTTGCCGCCGTAGAGAATGGCGATCCTGTCGCACAGGGAGGCCACCACGCCCAGGTCATGGGTAATCATGATCACCGATGTGCCGTTCTCCTTCGCGCGCTGGCGGATCAGCTCCAGAATCTGCGCCTGCACCGTCACATCCAGGGCGGTGGTGGGCTCGTCGGCAATGAGCAGCTTCGGATTGCAGGAAAGGGCGATGGCGATGATGATCCGCTGCCGCATGCCCCCGGAGAACTCATAGGGGTACTGCTTCATGCGCTTTTCCGGGCTGGGAATGCCCACCATGCGCAAAAGCTCCACGCTTTTCTGCCAGGATTCACGCCGGGAGCACTTCCCGTGGGCCATGATGCCCTCGGTCACTTGGGTACCGATGGTCAGCACCGGGTTCATATAGGTCATGGGATCCTGGAAGATCATGCTGATCTCGTTGCCCCGGATATCCCGGAGCATGGCCTCGTGCCGCTTCAGCTCCTGGCGGGTGTTAAGCCCCGCCGGGGACAGCTCCCGCTCCTCAAAGCGAATGCTGCCGCCCTCCACCCGGCCGTTCTTGGCGATCAGCCCCAGGCAGGACATGACGCTCACGCTCTTGCCGGAGCCGCTCTCCCCCACAAAGCCGAGAATCTCGCCCCTGTCCACGTGGAAGCTCACGTCCCGCACGGCGCGGACAACGCCCTGCCTGGTATCGAAGGAGACGCAGAGATTGCTCACATCCAGCAGTCGTTCAGCCATCAGCGCTTCCCCCTCGGATTCAATGCCGTCTCCAGTCCCTCGCCGATGAAGTTGAGGGAGAAAATGACAATGCAGATCACCAGCACCGGCCAGACCATCTGCATGGGATAAACGTTCATGAGCATCTTCGCATCCTGCGCCAGGGTACCCAGGCTGGCCTTGGGCGCGGAAATGCCGATGCCGATGAAGCTCAGGAATGCCTCGGTGAAGATGGCCTGGGGGATCATCAGCGTCACGGTAACAATGATGGGGCCCAGGCTGTTGAGCAGCAGGTGCTTGAAGAGAATACGCTTTCTGCTGGCACCGATCACAAAGGCCGCCACGGAGAATTCCTGCTCCTTGAGGGTCATCACCTGGGAGCGCACCAGCCGTGCCATGTTGATCCACCCGTTGACGCAGATGCCCAGCATCACGCTGTAAATGTTCGAGCCGAAGATCAGCATCAGCAGGATCATGTAGATCATGGCAGGCACTGCGTAAATCACATCCACAATGCGCATCATGATCATATCCACCCGGCCTCCCGCGTAGCCCGCGATGCTCCCGTACAGGACGCCGATGATCAGGTTCAGCGCGGTGGATGCAAAGCCCACCAGGAGGCTGACGCGGGTACCGTACATCACACGGGTCAGCACGTCACGGCCCATCTGGTCCGTCCCCAGCCAGTGGGCGGCGCTGCTGCCCTGGTTGCGGTGCAGGGCGTCCATGCCGTCGTAGGGATAGGGGGAGATCATGGGGCCGATCACCGCGAAGAGCACCATGACCGTCAGGAAGATCAGCCCCGCCAGCGCCAGGCGGTTGCGGGCGAAGCTCTCCCAAACGTTGCGCGCAAAGGACTTGCGTTCCATGGCAATGAACTCCGTGTCCCGCTCCTCCATGGGCAGGGGCTCAAAGTATTCCTCAGGCTTCAGCATCGTATCTTACTCCGTCAGTTTGATCCTGGGATCCACCAGCGCGCACAGAAGATCTGCCGCCAGGTTGCACAGGATGATCAGCGCGCCGATGAAGATGGTCAGGCCCATGACCACCGTGTAGTCCCGGTTGGACACCGCCATGACGAACTCCCGCCCGATGCCGGGAATGGTGAAGATCGTCTCCACAACAAAGCTGCCCGTCAGCAGGAAGGCAATCATGGGGCCTGCGGTGGTGATCACCGGCAGAAGGGCGTTCTTCAGCACATGGATGAGGGAAATGCGCCAGGGCCGGATGCCCTTGGCCTTGGCCATGATCACATAATCCTGCTGCATGGCCTCGGCATAGCTGGTCTTGACCAGGCGGGATATCTGGGCGATGGGATACACCGCCAGGGTAATCACCGGCAGCACGTAATGGGCCGGAGTGCTCAGCCCCAGCACCGGGAACCACTTGAACTGCACCCCGAACACCAGCATCAGAATCAGTGCCAGTACATAATTGGGCACGCTGATGCCCAGGGTGGAGAAGGTCAGGATGGCCCCCCGTACAAACTCCCGACCCGTCACAGCCATCCAGATGCCGATGGCCGTACCCGCCACCAGCGCCACCAGAAACGCGACGCCGCCGATACGCATGGTGGCTGGGGCCTCCTGGGCAATCAACTCGCTGACCGTCACGCCGGACTTCTTGTAGGAAATGCCGAAGTCCCCGTGAAGCAGGTTCACGATGTACTGCTTCAGCTGGGTGAGCAGCGGCTGATCCAGCCCGTAGTGGCGCATCATCTCCTCCTGGTTTGAGGGGGTGAGGTTGGCAATGTCGAAGGGATTGCCCGGCATCAGCCGCACCAGCAGGAACGTGACCACGATCAGCGCCAGCAGCGTTACAAGGCCGATGCCGATGCGCTTGAGGGCGTACTTCAGCATGACCTGTCCTCCTCAGGATGCTTCACCGGCACGAACTTCGCCTGATTCATCAGCGGATGGGACAGGATGATGGCGCCCTCCCTGGGGCAGACCATCACGCAGCTGCCGCAGTAGTAGCACTCGCCGGGATAGAGCACCACCGGCGGCTTGCCCCGCTCAGGGTTGGGAATGAAAATATCCACCTGGCAGATGTTGGCGCAGCGGTTGCAGCCGATGCACTTCGCTTCGTCAAAGCGGATGGGCCGGGCGCTGGAGGGTACCCGGGCCGCGGACAGTTTCTCCTGCATGGGCATATGCTCACCTGCTTCCGTACTTTTCCTCGCGCTCAGCGATATAGTCGGCGTTGCGCCGGGTGTATTCCTGCTCAATGTCGCCGAAGTACCGGTGGGGCACCTCGCCTCGGACAACCTGCCTGTCCTCCTGGCGGATGGTGATGAACTTCCGATCCTCCTCGGGATCCATCTCGGGATAGTCGCTGCGCTCAAAGCACAGGGGCGCGGAGGAGGACTTGCGCAGCAGACAGGCGTTCAGAATCAGCTTGGCCACGGTCAGGATGTCCAGCACCTCATGGGTGCGCATCAGCTCGTGGGGATTGGCGCAGGACAGCTGGGGCACCGCGTCACGCTCGTAGCTTTCCAGCAGGTCAATACCCTCCCGCAGGAGATCCTCGCACTTCACCGCGCCGCAGTAGTTCTGCATGCACTTGCTGATGGCCATGTTCAGCTCCCGCCAGTCCATGCCATCCTCCACCTGCATGGGCGCGTACAGCCGCTCTTCCTCCCGGTCGATATCCGCCTTGTCCGGCTCCATGAGCGACACTGTCTGCGCCCAGTCCGCCGCCTTCCTGCCCGCGTAGTAGCCCGTGGCGCAGGCAAAGCCGCAGCAGTCCGAGGCAAACAGCTGGTCGCCCGCAGCATAGATGCCGTCAATGTTGGTCTTCAGATCCCAGTCGTGCATGATGCCCCCCGGCGCACCGAACAGCTGCCGCTCCTGCCCCAGGAAGGAGGCCGATTGCCAACCCGTGCCGTAGCTTTGCAGCATGTGCTTCTCCGGATCGAAGCCCCGCTGGGTGTAGTTCTGCAGGATCGGAATCTTGGTCTTGCCTTCCTCGCCCACCATCATGCCCCAGATGACCCTGCGCTCCGCGTCGGGCATGCGGGACAGATCCGCGTAGAAGGGCAGCTTGTATCCCCGGCGCATCAGTTCGTCGAAGGGCAGCGTCTCCGGGCCGCGGTATTCGTACTTGGCCTCGTCGATAACCCCTCCCTTGAGGAAGAACTTCTGCCCCGGCGCAGGACGGTAGCGCTCGGAGACAGTCTGCAGCTCCCGGCCGTCGCGATCCACGTAGGGGATCTCCACGCCCCGGGCGTCCACCATGGTGGCAGCGTACCAAGTGTTGTGGTTGTTGCCCGTGCCATAGGGCGGGAAGCTGCGGCCGGAGGCGGAGAACTCGCCCCGTACGGACTTCTCCATCATGGTGAATTCAACGCCTGCCCGCCAGCCCATGGCGTGGCCGCTGCCAATGGACTGGGTAGGCCGGAACTCGCACAGGCCCACAAGGTCGGGGTTGAACAGCCATACCCGCGCCGGCCTGGACATGGCCAGCACCGTAGCTTTGGCCTTGAAGATCATCAGCCTGCCGGTGCGCACGTTCATGCCGATGGCGCCGATGCCTCGCTTCTTCCCGGCCACCACGGCAGTCAGCAGGGCGGTGGCCTCCGTGCGGTCGAAGATGCGCACCCCCAGCCGCTTCAGCTCCCGGTACAGTGCAGGCTTGAAGGTGGAGCCCCATACCCGCAGTGTGAATTTGTTCGTGTAGTCATAGGCAAACATGAGGCCGGTTTTTTCATCGCGGAACTCCGCGCCTGCGAACTCGCCCTCCGTATCGCGGATCTTTCCGCCGAAGTCCTCCAGATCCAGCAGCCGGTCATAGCCCTCCCGGCACTCGATATAATGGGCGATGCCGTTGGAATACTCGTCCTGCTCCTCGATGTACGCCTCGGCGATTTCCTTCGGCGTCACCCGTGAGCAGGGGTTGGAGCAGGCGGATTCCCAGTGGTCAAAGCCGCTGCCCGCCGAGCCGCTGCGCTCCGTGGCGCCCTTCTCCACCAGCGCAACCTTTGCGCCCTTGCGCGCCGCAGCGATAGCCGCGAAGCATCCCGCCAGGCCGCCGCCCAGCACCACCAGGTCGCTCTCCACGGTTTCACGCACGCCGATTTCATTGGCATAGGGCCAGTCATAAACGTTCTTCATCGGTATACTCCCTGATTCTCATTCTCAGAAGCCCAGACCATTGTACCAGCATTTTCATTATCACGCAAGACTTATCACAATAAAAAGGATAATCTTTTCCATCCCGGCTATTGACATTTGCACCCTTGTAGCAGAAAATTAGGAAGAAAGCCACGCAGGAAGAGGTCGCGCCATGATCAACCGCAAGATCAACTACTTCGTCACCCTGGCAGAATGCCTAAACTTTACCCAGACCGCCGCCCGCTACAACGTGTCGCAGACGGCCATCAGCCAGTACATCTCCGGCCTGGAGGAACGCCTGGGCGTGCGGCTGTTCGACCGCAGCCAGCGCACCGTGGCTCTGACCGAGGCGGGCAGGTATTTCTATGCCCATGTAACCCGCATGCTCCAGCAGTATGACGAAACCCTGGAACAGGTCAAGGCCATCGACCTGGGATATGCCAGCAGCCTGACGGTGGGCGTGGGCGTGTACGAATACTGTTCCACCGAGGGGCTCTTCTCCGACTTTCTGACCCGGCACCCGGAGATCAAGGTGGACATCCTGCAGTATCCCTACAGTGAGCTGACGGAGAAGCTCCGCGTGGGTGAGCTGAACCTAATCATTGGCGACGCGCTGTGCGAGGACACCTTCAGCCGCTTCAGCCTGCAGTCCCGGGAGCTGTTCACCTCCCCCAACTACATCGTGGCCGTGCCGGAGGTGGCCCGGCGCCACGGGGGCGACGTGCGGGAGATGCTGCGGAAGGAGTGCATTATCACCACCTGCGAGAACAAGGGGCCCTCCTCCGTGCGGATGCTCCGGGCCATGTTCCAGGACGAGTTCGGCTTTGTACCCGCCAACATCAGCCAGACCAACTCCCTTGACGCGCAGCTGATGCTGGTGCGGGCCCGGCACGGCGTCGCCATGGTTCCCGGATTCATTGTGGACGCCTATGGCGCGGGGCTTACCCGCTTTGAGCTGCCCAGCAAGAGGCAGATCAGCTACCGGCTCATGTGCCTGAAGGACTGCAAGAACCCTGCCGTGCAGACGTTTTTCGACTTTGTGTGACTCAGAAAAAGGCATCCGGGCCGATCCATGCAAGGATCTGAACTGTTCTAAGTAAAACGGACAGTGAAAAAAGCCCCTAATCGTAGAATATCTCAGCCGGACGCAAGATTTCGCGTTCGGCTATTTTAGTCTCATTCTTTCGTTGTTATAGTAGTCGATGTAATCGTGGACAAGCATGCGAGCTTGGTGGATCGTCTGTGGTTTGCAAGGACGGAATGCTTCAGTCTTGAACATACCGAAGAAATTTTCCATCACAGCGTTATCATATGGATTTCCGCGTCTTGACATGGACGGCGTAATGTTGTACCTTTTAGTCAGTTTCAAATACCCTGTGGAAGTGTATTGAAACCCTTGGTCACTGTGGAGTTGCAGCTCTGCAGTGGCCGCTTTCTTTGCCGCCAGTTTTACTGTGTCGAAAACCAGTTTACAATCATTCCTTGTACTCATTCGATACGCAACGATACTTCTATCATATAGATCCAGAATTGCAGAGAGATACAATGTTCCTTGAGGTGTGGGAATATAAGTGATATCAGTTACCCATTTTGTTCCTGGTTTTGCAGCGTTAAAGTCTCTCGCAAGCAGATTCATGTACACATTCAGCGACTCCGAAGGCCTATAATACCTGCGGCGTCTACATTCACTGAGCATCCCATACTTCTGCATGATCCGCCATATCGTCTTATAGTTCCTCTTTATACCTTTCTCTTCCAGCAGCCATTTCTGCATCCTGCGGCAGCCCAAACTTTTTCCATACCGCTGGTTTCGCCGGTCACGGATCATCTCCGCTACTTCGGCATTACGATCCGGTTGTTCACCGCGCTTCAGATAGTCGTAGTATCCGCTTCTGGATACGCCAAAGAAGCGGCACATCTGTGTCACAGAATACTTGCTGCTGAATTTCTTAATTGTCCGATACTTGATGAGTGGCCTCACTTCCTTTCGATAGCGTCCAGAAAATCCCGCAGCAGTTCCACTTCCATACGTAAGCTCGCCAGTTCTTTTCTTAAAGCCTGATTTGTCTTGGATGCATCATTCTTGCGACTGCGAGGGTACCCTCGCAGTCGTTGTTCTTTGCGCTCTCTGCTGAAGTATCTTTTCACTT
>JAXEEE010000012.1:0-17452 GCA_034104265.1 Eubacteriales bacterium
TTTTGCTCGCTTTTGCCCTAAAAAACCCCGCGCGAAGGCTGACGCGCTTGTCGCCAGCCTTCGAACCCAGTCGGCCGACGCCACGTGACTTATGCCATAACTCAAGCGACTTTGAGACGTTTTCCCGCGAAAATCGCAGCGCATGTTGCCGATTTTCGATTTTCAGTCTGCCGACGGCAAGTGACTGATGCCATCACGCGGGTGACCTTACAGGTCGCTGCTTCGCGTTTTGGCGGGCGGAGCAGGAAACGGCTGTGCCGCGTCGAAAGGGCAGGGTAGAAGGATGTACTCCGCGGGGCGGAGACGGATCGGGAGGCCGTTGGCATGACGAGATACTTTTTTGCCGGCACGTACACCGAGCCGATGCTTTTCGGCACGGGGGAGGTTTTCCAGGGCAAGGGCGAGGGCGTGTACCTGTGCGCCTTTGACGGGACAGGCATTGAAATCAGGGCGGTGATTCCGGCGGTGAATCCGTCCTTTGTGTGCGTGGATGAGAAAAACCGCAGGCTCTGGGCGGTGCAGGAGACGCAGCAGTGGCAGGGGGAGGACGGCGGCGGCGTCAGCCAGTGGCGGTATGACGGGGAGGGCCGCTTCACCCTGGAGGCGGCGTATGGCACGGGCGGTGCGGATCCCTGCCATCTGGCCCTGTCCCCGGACGGACGCTGGCTGGCGGTGGCGAACTACTCCGGCGGCTCTCTGGCGGTATTCCCGCGGGACGATCAGGGCCGGATGCTGCCGAAGCGCAGGCTGTTCCAGCACCACGGGGGGAGCGTCAACCCGGCGCGGCAGGAGGGGCCTCATGTGCACAGCGCGCTCTTTGACGGAGAGGGCAGGCTGCTTGCGGCGGATCTGGGCGGTGACAGGCTGGCCTGCTACCGCTGCGGCGGGGACGTTGTGCCGGAGCCTGCGGGCGATCTGCCGACTGCGCCGGGCAGTGGCCCCCGGTGCGGGGAATACTCGGCGGACAGCCGGCACCTGTACGTCATTCACGAGCTGAACAGCACCCTGGCCCACTACGCCTGCAACGGCGGAGCCGTGACGCTCCGGGAGACGGTCTCCACCCTGCCGGCGGACTATGCCGGGGCCAACACCGCCGCCGATGTGCACCTGACGCCGGACGGACGGCATCTGTACGCCTCCAACCGGGGGCATGACAGCATCGCTATGTTCCGCGTGGGGGCGGACGGCAGCCTGACCCTTCTGGGCCATCAGCCCTGCGGCGGGCGCACGCCCAGGAACTTCGCCATCGACCCGGAGGGGCAATACCTGCTGGCAGCCAACCAGGATTCGGACAACATCGCCGTCTTTGCCATCGGGGAGGACGGGCTGCTGCGGCAGACCGGGGACGTGCCCTTCCCCTCGCCGGTGTGCATCCGCTTCCTGAACTGCTGAATCAAAACAAAGCCGCCCTGCCCGACAGAGACCCGGGCAGGGCGGCTTTTGTGTGCGGTTTATGCCTTCAGGGATACGACCTCCACGCCCCTGTCCCGCAGGAAGACGCGGGTCTCCGGACTGGAGGTGACCACCACGCTGACCTGCTGGGCACGGATGGCCCGGAGCAGCGCCTCGGGGTCGTCCGCGTCAATGACCGCATCCACGTGGCGCAGGGCCTCCAGGCAGGCGCGGCGCTCGGGCAGGGTATCGTCCCGGCCCTGCAGGGCCACGGTCAGGTGATCGCCCAGCTCCCGGGCACGGCGCAACAGGGCGATGGTATCACTGTCCAGGCGGTCGAAGCGGCCCTGCACCATCACCCGGCGGCGGACCGCACCGCTGCGGCTGCGCAGCAGCGCGGACTCAAAGCGCACCGCCATCTCCGACTGGCTGACCTCGCTGGTCTTGTCCCGGGTCATCAGCGCCAGGGCGATGTCCGCAGGCGTGGCCTTGCCCTGCACCACGGCGCTCATGGCTTGGACGATGGGCATTTCCACCTGATAGCGCTCCGCCAGCTGCACGGCGGCAGGCAGGGCGTTGACACCCTCCACCACCATGCCCACGGCCTTCACAGCCTCGTCAGGGGCCATGCCCTGGCCGATGAGCTGGCCGCAGCGGTTGTTGCGGCTGTGGACGGAGGTGGCGGTGACGATCAGGTCGCCGATGCCTGCCAGGCCGTTGAAGGTTTGCTCGGCGCAGCCCATCATCAGCCCCAGGCGGGAGATTTCCGCCATGCCCCGGGTGATCAGCGCGGCTTTGGCGTTGTCGCCGTTGCCCAGGCCTGCGGAGATGCCCGCCGCCAGGGCCACGATGTTCTTCAGCGCGCCGCACAGCTCCACCCCCAGCACATCGGTGTTGGTGTAGGTGCGCATGCAGCTGTTCATGAACACGTCCTGGACGGCCTCGGCCACGTCCATGTCCGTGCAGGCGGACACGATGGAGGTGGGCATGTCGAGGGCCACCTCCTCGGCGTGGGTGGGGCCGGAGAGGGCCACCAGCTTCACCGCCTGATGGCTGCCGTCCTTCTGGAGCTCGTCCCGGATGACCTCGCTCATGGTCAGCAGGGTGTCCGGCTCAATGCCCTTGGCCACGTCCACAATGATCTGCCCGTCGGGGATAAAGGGCCGCATCCGGGCAGCGGTGGATCGCACGTACACCGAGGGCACGGCGAAGAGCAGGATGCTCTTGTCCCGGCAGACCTCCTGCGGATCCTTGGTGAAGAGGATCTCCGGGGGAATCTCCATGCCGGGGAGGTTGGGGTGCACCCGGGTTTGGGACAGGCTGTCGATTTCCCTGTCGATGGCGGACCATACGGTGACCTGGTGGCCGTTGCGATAAAGAACCCTGGCCAGGGCCAGACCCCAGGTGCCCGCGCCCAGGATGCCGATGTGCTTGTGCGTGTCGTTCATCAATCAGCGCTCCTTGCGTCGTTCGGTTCGTAGAGGATAACGGGCCATGCATCACGGCCCATCATACTCCTATTCAACGCAGGAGGGTGATTCCCCTTTTTCCGGGAGAAGCGGGGGGCGCCGGCTGCCAGCAAGCAAAAACCGCGCTCCCGGCTCAAACGGGAGCGCGGCTGTGCGTCAGTCCTCCATGGCCTCGATGATCCAGCGCAGATGGGCGTTGTCGATGTCCTGGGGCAGGGAGCAGTCCGCACCCAGGATGATTCCCTCCCGCCCGGATTCCTGCAGGATGCGCCGGGTTTCCGCCTGAATGGCCTCCCGGCTGCCCGTGTGCAATAGCGCGCCGGGACGGTTGTCGAAGCCGCCCATCAGCACCTTCCCCGGGAAGCGCCCCCGGCCCGCCGCCAGGTCGATGTTCTCCACATACACCGCCCAGTTCACCATCCGGGTGGGGTAATGATCCCACCATTCCAGGTGGTTGGGCACGCCGTCCCAGCCGCACAGGTGCAGAAGGTTGTAGTCGGAATGCTCCTGGGCACAGTCGATGACCCGCTTCTCCGTGGGCGCGATGAGCCGGGCGTATTCCTCCGGGTAGAAGCGGCCCTGCTCCGCGCCCTGCAGGGGCAGCATCATGCCCAGGGTGCCGCTCTGGGTGAGGATCCCCTCCACCAGGGTGCAGGTGTCCTCGCAGATGACCTCCAGCACATGGCGGGCTGCGTCCTCGTGCTCCCGCAGCAGGGCCATGCTGCCCTCGTCCCCCAGGGCGTGCTTGAGGGTGGCGTAGGGGGAGAAGGCGTTGTAGAGGGTGACGGCCTCGCCGTGCAGGGCCTCGTTGATCTGCGTGGCCCGCTCCACCTGCCCCCGGATGTAGGGCGAGAGCCTGCCCAGGGGCCGCAGGGCCAGGAAATCCGCCGGGGTCTTCGCACCTCCCAGGGGATAGACGAAGAACTCGTCGCACATCATCTTCAGCAAATCAATGCCGCTCTCATGGAAAAAGCGCAAATGTGCCTCCACCGTATCCCGGGGGGCCAGGGGGCCGAAGTGCCGCCAGAAGCACACCGGCGGCCGGTCGGGGGCGCGGCCCTCCAGGACCGCCATCACCCGTTCCTTTTTGTTCATCATGCATACGCCTCCTTGCAGGTTGTCCGCTGCTCCCATTATAGCAGATTCCGCCGGGGAGGGATCGCGCACAAAAGCGCGAAAACCGCGCAGAATCCACGCCTGCGGCATTTTTTCATCGGGGAGGGAGCCTTTGTTCATCCGCCCTTCACGTTTCCTTCACGGGGCCGTAAATCGGGGCCGCTATGATGGGCTGGTCAACCCTGGAAGCAAGTCCGGGCCCGGCAGGCCCGGTGATGGGAGGGAAGGATCAACGTGCGGAAAAATCATCCCGCCGGGAAAAAGCGGCGGATCCTCCGGCGGGTGCTGACCCTGGCGGTGATCGCGGCGGCGGGGGCGCTGGCGTGGAACGTGCTGGCCCCGATGATGTCCGATCAGAAGACGCCCTGTTATACGGCCTTTACCGTGACCCGGGGCGATATCGCCACGGAGAAGAGCTTCAGCGCCACCATCAGCGTGCGAAACAGCCAGACCATCGCCAACACCACCGGCGCGGCCTCCATCCGGGAGCTGTACGTCAGCGCCGGGCAGGAGGTCAAAAAGGGCGACAAGCTGATGCAGCTGGACAACGGCACGGTGCTGGAGGCCGGGCTGGACGGCGTGGTGAACGAGCTGCGCTTCTCCACCGGGGACTGGCTGTGGCAGAATGTGCAGCTGGTGCAGATCTGCGACCTGACGAACCTGCAGGTGGCCCTGTCCGTGGATGAGTACGACGTGGAAAACGTGGTGGCGGGCCAGCCCTGCACGGTGACCATCATCCCCCTCGAACGGGACTTTGAGACGGAGATCGCCCGGGTGGACCGGGTGTCCGCCTCCATGGGGCAGGTGGCCTCCTACACCGCCACGGCGGAATTGACTGCTCCGGCGGAGGTGCTGCCGGGCATGTCCGCCAGCGTGACCATGGCGGGGGACAGCGTGACCGGCGTACTGATGCTGGACGCGGCAGCCCTGGCCTTTGACGAGGAGAAAAACCCCTACGTGCTGCTAAGGGACGGAAACGGCTACGTGCGGCAGACGGTGGTCACAGGCCTGAGCGACGGCATGAAGGTGGAGATCGTCTCCGGCCTGAGCGAGGGCGAGGAGGTCTGGGCCATTACCGGCACGGAGACGGTGACCAGCAGCTTCTCCCTGACAGAGCTGTACAAGCGCCTGGTGGGGGAGAAGGTTATCATTAACGACATGAGCAGCCGCGACAATACCTGGAGCAGCAAGGACCGGGGCAGCCGGAGCCAGGAGAACGCGGCCCTGCCGGAGGGTGACAATCTGCCGGAGGGCATGGAGCTTCCCGAGGGCATGGAGCCGCCTGAGGGAGGCCGTCCGGCTACGGACACGGATATGCCGCAGCGTCCGGGGGGCGAGGGCTTCACCCGGGAGGGCGGCGGTGAGCGGACGGAACGCCAGGGCGGCAGGCAGCAATCCGCGCCCGATGGCGCGGACAGCGAGGCTGACGACACCGGTGCGGCAAGGAGGGATACCCCATGAGAAAGCTGATGTGCCTGATGCTGTGCCTGCCGCTGCTGCTGGCCGGAGCGGCTCTGGCGGAGGAGCAGTTTGACGGGCAGGTGGTGGCCGGGGAGGCCGTCAGCGTTACCGCGCCCTTCGGTGGGACGGTGAAGAGCATCGGGCTGAAGCAGGGCGCGCAGGTGGCGGTGAACGACGCCCTCCTGACCCTGTCCACTGCCCGGGTGCTGGCCCCGGAGGACGGCACCATCCGCGGCGTGTTCGCAGAGGCTGGGGACAGCGCGGCGGATACGGTGATGTACCTGGCACCGGTGAGCCGGTATACCGTCAGCGCCAGCGTCAGCAAGGCCTATGACGCGGAGGACACGAAGTTCGTCACCCTGGGGGAGACGGTGTACATCCGCTGCAGCAAGGACGGCAGCCATCAGGCCCGGGGCGTGATCACCGCGGTGAAGGGATCCTCCTACACGGTGCAGACCACCGCGGGCGAACTGTACATGGAGGAAACCGTGAACATCTACCGCACGGCGGATTACGCGGCGGATCAGTGCATCGGCACGGGCACGGTCACCCGGACGGAGGCGCTGCCCATCAGCAGCCAGGGCAGCATCCTCAGGATGTACGTGCAGGATGGCGATACCGTGGAGCGGGGCCAGCTGCTGTTTGAGACGGTGGAGGGTACCCTCAGCGGCCAAAGCTGGCCGGACAGCACCGTCCGGGCCGATGTGTCTGGCGTGGTGGCGGAGGTGCTGGTGAAGGCCGGGCAGCAGGTCAGCGCAGGGGATGTGCTGATGACCGTGTACCAGCCGGAGGCCTTCCAGATCCGCATGAGCGTGCCGGAGGATATGCTCTCCGGCGTGCGCGTCGGGGACGAGGCCCTGATCTACTTCAACTGGAACGAGGACAAGTCCGCGCCCTGCGCCGGGGTTGTCCGGGAGATTTCCTACGTGAGCGAGGCTGAGGCAGACAGCGAGCCTGCCTACAGCGTGTATGTGGACTTCCGGGCGGATGAGACTGTCCGCCTGGGGATGAACGTCACGGTCGTTCTGCCGTGAGCAGGAAAGGAGCAGCGCTGTGAAACGAATCATTGCATGGATCCTGGCCCTGTGCCTGATGACAGGCTGTGCGCTGGCTGATCCCTTGGCTACCTCCAGCGATCTGAACGAAGCGGGCGGAGGACAGCCCGTGACCACGGACGAACCTGTGACCACGGACGATCCCGTGACCACGGATGAGCCCGTATCCACGGACAAGCCCGTATCCACGGACGAACCTGTGACCACGGACGCCCCCGTGACCACGGACGATCCCGCGACCACAGACGATCCCGTGACCACGGACGATCCCGTATCCACGGACGATCCTGTGTCCACGGACGCCCCCGTATCCACGGACGATCCCGTATCCACGGATGTGCCCGCCACCTCCCCTGCCGACGGCCCGCTGTACGTGGTGCAGGACGGCGTGAAGGTCTACGGCAAGTTTGACGCGCTGTACCCGCTGGGGCTGACCATCGTGCTGTACACCACGGCAGTGGTGCAGATCGAGGGGTACTCGGCGGAGACGCTGGCGAAGGTGTCCTTCGCCCTGGACGGGGAGGTCTTCACAGCGGAGGACGACTGCATCTACCTGTCCGTGCGGGATCCGGGCGGCTTTGTGAAGGAGAATACCTTCTTCCTCTGGGCGGGGAAGAAGAGCGAGGAGCCTGCTCCCGCCAGCGACCCGCTGGAGGACACGATCACCGGCACGGACAATGACGTGCTGGAGCAGGAAATCCAGGTTGTCACCCATGACTACGATAACGCCGCGCCCTGCCGTCCCACCTTCACGCTGACGGCCTTCCCGGCCATCGGGGAGGGCATGACCTACGCGGTGATCCTGGACGGCGGCGAGCCGGAGGCCTTCGCGGGCGACTGCTATGCGCCTGCCACCTCCGGCGAGTACCGCTTTGCCCTGCTGGACGCTGACGGCACGCTGCTGGCCCGCTACCCCGTGACCCTGGCAGAAGCCGACGATGCGCCGGCAGCGGCCTCGTCTGACAATGCCGCTCCTGCGGACGACAACGCCGCCCCTGCGGATGATGATGCCGCGCCTGCGGATGACAATGCCGTCCCTGCGGATGATAACGCCGCCCCTGCGGATGACAACGCCGCCCCTGCCGCCTCCGCCCAGGCCTGGGCGCTGGTGGAGGGCGTGCGTACCGAGGGTACCCTGGAGCAGCTGCTGGGGCTGGGCTGCGATACCGTGTATATCAGCACGGGCAAGGTGATCGTGCTGAACGGGAGCCTCACCGCGCTGGCGGGCAAAACCCTGCTGCCCGACCCCGACGTGTTCGGCGAGGGCTGCCTCGTGCGGATCTCCGGCGAGAACCAGGGCGTGGCCCGGGAGGATTCCCTGTTCGTGTGGGTGGAAGCCCGGGGCCAGAGCGCCCAGACGGAAGCCGAACTGACCGTGGCGGCGGAGGGCTGGGCCGCTGACGGCTGGAGCAATGCTGCGCCGGTCTTCAGCCTGGCGGCGGAGCCTGCGCTGGATACCCTGCCCGAGGGCTGCGCCTTCGCGGTGTCGGTGGACGGCGGCGCGCCCGTGCTGCTCACGGGTCAGGACTACACCGCCCGGGAGCAGGGCGACTACACCCTGCGCTTCAGCCTGCTGGGCCCTGACGGCGAAGCCCTGGCTCAGTCCGAAGCCTGCCGTGTCCGGCTGGATGCCGATGCGCCCCTCGTGCAGGTGAAGGCCGAGGGCGGCAGCCTGCAGGTGACGGTGGGCGATACGCTTTCCGGCGGCGACGCGGTGTCTCTGGACGGCGGCGAAACCTGGTATCCCCTGACGGAGAAGGACAGCGGCGTGTCCGTGTACGTGTACGCGGCGGAGGCCGAGGTGACCTTCCCCCGGGGGAGCATCATGGTACGGGACAGGGCGGGCAACACCACCGCCTATCCGGATGAGGTGACGCTGCGGCCCTCCGCCCAGGCAGGGGCGTCCCGGGGCGGCAGCTTCGGCGGCGGCAGCGTTAGCCGCACCGTGACCCACGCGGCCTCCGACGTGACGGTGGTTGTCGCCTACAACGCGGTGCAGCTGATCCTGGATGATGGCAGCATGACGCAGCTGACCGTAGGCGACGAGCAGCTGGAGCTGGAGCTGCTCTACACGGGCGGGGAAGCCCGGGACGAGGACGATCAGCCCGCCTTCACTGCGGCCTTTGCGGACATGCAGGGCCTGGGCACGGCGGACACCCTGGTGCTGACCCCTGTGAACGTATCCGCTGAGGATGCGGGGGACTACGCCTGGCGGTTCTCCGGGCAGGTGTACAAGATCCTGGCGGCCAGCGGCATCGACTACCTGGCATTGCGCATGGGCGATCAGGTGACGGCGCTGTCCACGGCGGGGTTCTCCGGCGGGCTGCGCTACAACATGTACCGGGCCGAGGGCCTGGTGAGCAAGGACTTCAGCTACACGGTGCGGATGGATCCTGCGGAGGAAGCCATGGAAATGGACGTGACCGTGGAGGGCGTGACCTGGGAAATGTCCGGGGACACGGATGCGGAGTTCTACTACTATGACGTAATCGTTGGCCCGCTGGAGGCGTTCAGCGGACTGGAAGGATGAGGTGAGCACCATTGGCAAGCGTCGCAGGGAAAAAGAGGAAGCGCGGACGCATTCTGAAAAAAATCCTGGTGTGGGTGCTGGTGCTGGCGGCAGCGGCGCTGGTGATCCGCTTCGTGGTCTGGCCCCGGCTGGACAAGGGCGCGACCACCACCTACAACAGCTACACCGCCCGCATCGGCACCATCTCCAATGCCCTGAGCTTCTCGGGCAGCGTGCAGGTGCAGAACAATGAGACCATCACCTCCTCCGGCGCGGCCATCGTGCGCCAGGTGTACGTCAGCGAGGGCGACAGGGTTACGCGGGATCAGCGGCTGATGCGCCTGTCCGACGGCACCACGGTGAAGGCCAGCTTCGACGGGGAGATCAACCAGCTGAACGTGGCGGAGGGGGACGAGGTCACCGCCAACGCCAGCCTGATTCAGATTGTGGACTTTGAGAACATGCAGGTCTCCATGCGGGTGGACGAATATACCATTTCCGATCTGTCTGTGGGGCAGGTGTGCCAGATCAGCATCACCGCTCTGGGCAAGACCTTCGATTCGGAGATCGCGTCCATCAACCGTATTTCCTCCGGCGGCGGCAGCACCGCCTACTACACCGTGACCGCGGAGCTGACGGCCTCCGGCGGCGTGCTGCCGGGCATGGCGGCCACCGTCACCATCCCCCAGGAGGAGGCAGTGGACTCCGTGATCCTCAACCGGGACGCCCTGTCCTTCGCCCAGGACAACAGCGCGTATGTGCTCATGCAGGACGCGAACCAGACCATGCAGCAGGTGCCCGTGACCCTGGGTGTGGACAACGACAACTACGTGGAGATCACCTCCGGCCTTTCCGACGGGGATGTGGTGTACACCGTGGCGGCCGCCAAGGACGACAGCGCCAGTGGCCTGCTCTCCAGCCTGTTCTCCAGCCTGGGCGGCGGTATGCAGCCTGCCGCGGGCGCGCCGACGCAGAATGGCAGCTATACCAGGCGCAACGCTGGCGACTTTGGCGGCGGCAACGCGCCCGGCGGCTTCGGCGGGCGATGAAGGGAGGCGGCATGATGGCAAATCCCGAAAGAAACGTGCCGAAGGATGAGGTTTTCTTCCAGATGCGCAAGATCGTGAAGCAATACCAGCTGGGGGACGAGGTGTCCACCGTCCTCAGGGACGTGGATCTGGACGTGCAGGAGGGCGAGTACCTGTCCGTCCTGGGGCCCTCGGGCTCGGGCAAATCCACGCTGATGAACATCATCGGCTGCCTGGATCTGCCCACCAGCGGCGAATACATCCTCCGGGGCAACCCGGTGGAGGAGATGGACGAGAAGGAGCTGGCCCACATCCGCCGCCGGGAGATCGGCTTCATCTTCCAGAATTCCCAGATGCTCCAGCGCATGGACGCCATGCACAATGTGGAGCTGCCGCTGATCTACGCAGGCATCCGGCCCCGGGAACGGGCCCGCCGGGCTGAGGAAATGCTGGTGAAGGTGGGTCTGCAGGACCGGCTGCATCACTATCCCAACCAGCTGTCCGGCGGCCAGCAGCAGCGCGTGGCCATCGCCCGGGCGCTGGTGACCCATCCCAGCCTGCTCCTGGCGGACGAACCCACCGGCGCGCTGGATCAGGCCACGGGCCGGCAGATCATGGCCCTGTTTGAGGAGCTGAACCTGGACGGGCACACCATCATCATGATTACCCATGATGTCAACATCGCCCGGCATGCCCGGCGGGTGGTCAACATCATCGACGGGGTGCTCACCGAATCCGAGGGCGAGGTGACCTTCGCATGATGCAGCCGATCCGCAGCCTGATCGCCGCTGTCAGCATGCTGATGGAGAGCCTGTCGATGGCTGTGGCCAACATCACCGCCAACAAGCTGCGCTCCTTCCTGACGATCCTGGGCATCATGATCGGCGTGACGGCGGTTATCGCACTGATCACCACCATCTCCGGCGTGTCCACCTCCATTTCGGATTCCTTCACCTCCATGGGCGCGGGAAGCCTGTCGGTCAGCACCCCCGGCAGCGACCTGAAGGCCGGGCTGAGCAGCGGCGACCTGGACGGCATCACGGCCCTGGAGCATGTGGAGGGCGTGACCCCCGGCGTCACCCTGAGCGTGCAGGCCGCCCGCAACGGCGTGCGGGAAACCGGCATCACCGTCTCCGGCGTGAACGACTTCTACTTCACCAAGAACGAGGGCGCGGTGGAATCCGGCCGGGCCATCAACCCCATCGACATCGACGGCATGGCCCGGGTGTGCCTCATCGGCAGCGACCTGGTGGAAACCTTCTTCTACGGCGTGAACCCCATCGGGGAGACCATCTACCTGAACAACGTGCGCTTTACCGTGGTGGGCGTGATGGCGGAGGACAGCGATTCCTCCGTGGCCAGCATCCTTTCCGGCTCCCCGGACGTGTACATGCCCTACACCACCGCGCTGAAGATGAACAGCCAGAGCCTGCTTTCATCCATCACCGTGTACATGGACGACGCGGACGCCTCATCCCAGGTTCAGTCGGAATTGGAGGACTACCTGGATGCGCTGTTCAGCTATGAGGACGACACCTACACCATCACCACCATGGACAGCATCGAATCCACCATGGACAGCATGCTCTCCATGATGTCCGCGCTGCTGGCGGGCATCGCCTCCATCGCGCTGGTGGTGGGCGGCATCGGCATCATGAACATGATGCTCACCTCCGTCACCGAGCGCACGGTGGAAATCGGCCTGAAGAAGGCCATCGGCGCGGAGCCCGGGCAGATCCAGATCCAGTTCCTGATCGAGTCCTTCCTGCTGTCCATGATCGGGGGCCTTACGGGGGTGGGGCTGGGCCTGGCGCTGTCGGCGGTCATGTGCTCCATGATGGGGATGCGCTTCACCGTCTCCTACGGGGCCATCGGCCTGGGCGTGGGCTTCTCGGCAGCGGTGGGCATCATCTTCGGCTGGTCCCCCGCAAGGAAGGCCAGCAGGCTCAGCCCCATCGACGCCCTGCGCAGAATGTGACCAGCCTGTTCCCAAACAACATGCCTGCGCCGGTTGCTCAGACCGGCTCGAAAGAACAGCAGCAAGGAGGTTATTCCTGTGATGAAACGGTTCCTGGCCCTGGCCATATTCCTGACCCTGCTTCCCTTCATCGCCCTGGCGGAGACCACCTTCGACGGCACGGTGGTGGCGGGAGACGCCGTCAGTGTCACCGCGCCCTTCGGCGGCACGGTGAGCAGCTTCAGCCTGCGGGCGGGCGGGCTCATCAGCGTGGGCGATACGGTGGCTGCCATCGGCACCACCAGGGTGTACGCCCCTGCCGACGGCACCGTGGCCGGGGTGTTCGCCCAGGAGGGCGACGCGGTGGACAGCGTCAACAGCCGCTGGGGCGCGGTGATGTACATCATGCCCACCAACAGGTACACCATCACCGCCGACATTGACAAGGCCTACAACAGCAGCGAAACCAAGTACGTCAACATTGGCGAGACGGTGTACATCTCCTGCACCTCCGACGGCAGCCATACCGCCGTGGGCGTCGTCACCGCTGCCAGCGGCAATACCTACACCGTGGAGACCACCTCCGGCTCCCTGGTAATGGAGGAAACGGTGTACCTCTACCGCAGCCCCGGCTATGCCTCCACCAGCCGGATCGGCCGGGGTACCGTGGGCCGCACGCCGGAGATTGCCGTCAGCGGCAGCGGGAGCATCCTGCGCCTGCACGTCAAGGACGGAGACACCGTCTCCCGGGGGGATCTGCTCTTTGAGACGGTGACCGGCACCCTGGACGGCCTGTTCGCCACGGGGAACGAGATCGTCTCCGACGTGAGCGGGGTCATCGCAACGGTGAACACCTCCGCCGGAGCCAATGTGAACAAGGGCGACGCGCTGCTCACCGTCTACACCATGGACACCCTGCAGGTGGAGATCAGCGTCAACGAGTACGACCTGTCCGCTATTGCCGAGGGCGACCCGGTGGAGATCACCTTCAACTACGACCCGGACAACGCCGTGCGCCTGCCGGGCACCGTGGCGGCCATCTCCCATCTCAGCTCCGCCCAGAGCGGCGAGGCGGCCTACCAGGCCTACGTGGACTTCACGCCCAACGAGGATGTGCGCATCGGCATGACCACCGTGGTCACCACCCTGGACGATTGACCCCACACAAAAACGAGGGCATGATCGGAAGATCATGCCCTCGTTTTGCATATATCCCAGGGGAAAGACGGCTGCTGCTCTGTTCCGGCTTTACGCGAGCGGGCATTGTGCGGTATAATCAACATGCGAATGGATCAACACGTGTCCCGTACACGCCGTCGAAAGGAATTGACGCCCATGACAAGAGCCTGTGCCTTCCTGCTGGGTATCCTGCTGCTGCTCGTGCCGCTTGCCGCGTCCGCTGAAGCGGAGGGGGCGCTGACCCTCATTGTGGCCACCGACCTGCACTACCTCGCGCCGGAGCTGACCGACCGCGGCCCGTACTTTGAGAAGATCATTTCCCGGGGCGACGGCAAGGTCATGGCCTACAGCGATGAGCTGGTGGAGGCGTTTGTTGAGCAGGTCATCGACCGGCATCCTGACGCGCTGATTCTCTCCGGCGACCTGACCTTCGAGGGCGAACGCGCCAGCCACGAGGCGCTGGCGGACAAGCTCGCCCGCATCACGGCGGCGGGCATTCCCGTCATGGTGCTGCCGGGCAATCATGACCTGAACAACCCCAGCGCCGCGCGCTATGCCGGCGAGGGCTATGAGCGGGTGGCCAGCGTGACCTCCCTTGAATTTCTGGACATCTACCGGCCCTTCGGCTATGCCGGCGCCTTTGCGCGGGATCGCGCGTCGCTGAGCTACATGGCGAGCCTGTCCCCGACGCTGCGCCTGCTGATGGTTGACGTGAACGACTCCCTGGAGGGCGAGGTGGATTCCCAGACCCTCACGTGGGCGGAGAAGCAGCTTGCCCGGGCGAAGCAGGACGGCTGCTGCGTCATTGCCGTCAGCCATCAGAATCTGCTGCTCCACAGCAGCCTGTTTGCCTACGGCTTCACCATCGACAACGCCTTCGCACTCCAGGCGCTGTACGCGGATGCGCCCGTGCTGTGCAGCCTGAGCGGGCATATCCACATGCAGCACATCAGCGAAAGCGAGACGGGCCTGCGGGACATCGCCACCTCCTCCCTGGCGGTTTCGCCCAACCAGTACGGCGTGCTGACGCTCACGGAAGACAAGCTGTCCTACCGCACGGAGACGGTGGATGTGTCCGCATGGGCGGCGGAAAGGGGCCTGACCGATCCGAACCTTGTGCATTTCGCGGACTATTCCGAGGCGTTCTTCAAGCAGAACGCCCGGCGTCAGGCGCTGGCCAAGGTTGCGCAGGATGCCCAGCCAGAGCAGCTGGCGGACTTCTTCGCGGAGATCAACGCCGCATACTTTGCCGGGCGCATGGACGCCTTCGTGCCGGAGGAGCCGCTGCTGGCACGCTGGCGGCAGGAGCCGGCGTTTCTCGCCCAGTATATTGACAGCATCGTGCAGGAGCCGCCGCGCAACCACTGCGCCCTGACCCTTGCGCTGGACACCCCGGAGCAATGACTGCCCTTCAGGGCCTTCCTGGCGGCATGAAAAAAGGCCGGATTCTGCATGACAGGCAGAATCCGGCCCTTGCCTTATTCCGGGGATGATGGTGATGATCGCTTCGCCGTGCGCGGGGGCGGAGCATGGCTGGCGGGTGCCCTGCGTCAGCGATAGGTCGGCAGCCAGTCCCCGTGGGCCTCGATCAGATCGTCGCACAGGCTGATGATGTCGTCAATCGACAGCTCGCTCTGCAGATGCGGATCCATCATCGCCGCCTGGTAGATCGTTTCCTTCCTGCGGGTCATCGCCGCCTCAATGGTCAGCAGCTGCACGTTGATGTTCGTGCGGTTCATGGCCGCGCACTGCTCCGGCAGGTCGCCGATGAAGCAGGGCGTCACGCCACTGGCGTCCACCAGACAGGGTACCTCCACGCAGGCGTTGCGGGGCAGGTTGGTGATCAGCCCGGTGTTCAGCACGTTGCCGCCAATCTTGTAGGGCTGATTGGTCTCCATGGCCTCCATGATGTAGCTGGCGTATTCCTTCGTGCGCTCGTGGGACAGGTGCGGATCCTTCGTCAGCTCGTCCCGGCGCCGCTCCCACTCGGCAATCTGCCGCACGCAGCGGCGGGAATATTCGTCCAGGGGGATGTTGAAGCGGTCGATCAGCTCGGGATACTTGTCCTTGATGAAGTAGGGCATGTACTCGGCGTTGTGCTCGCTGGACTCGGTGACGTAGTAGCCGAAGCGCTTCATGATCTCGAAGCGCACCATATCGCCGTGCTTTTCGGTGATGGCGGCGGCGCGGCGCTTGATCTCCGGGTACAGATCCTGGCCGTCCCGGGTGACCTCCAGCAGCCAGGCCTGATGGTTGATGCCCGCGATCTTCCACTGCACCTGCTCGTCGTAGGGCATATCCAGGTGATCCATCAGCCGCGGCACGCAGGACTGCACGCTGTGGCACAGGCCCACGGTCTTGATTCCCGTGTAGCGCTGCATGGCTCCGGTGAGCATGGCCATGGGGTTGGTGTAGTTCAGGAACCAGGCGTCGGGGCAGACCTCCTCCATGTCATGGGCGAAGTCCATCATCACCGGGATGGTGCGCAGCGCCCGGAAGATGCCGCCGATGCCCAGGGTGTCGGCGATGGTCTGGCGCAGGCCGTACTTCTTGGGCACCTCAAAGTCGGTGACGGTGCAGGGCTCGTACAGGCCCACCTGGATAGCGTTGACCACGTAGTTCGCCCCGCGCAGAGCGTCCTTGCGGTTCTCCACGCCGCAGTATTTCTCGATGCGGGCACGGTTACCCAGGTTGTTGTTGATGGAGGTGAGCATCAGGTAGCTTTCCTCCAGCCGCTGGGGATCAATGTCGTACAGGGCGATGGTGCTCTCCGCCAGAGCGGGGGTCACCATGCTGTCGCCCAGCACATTCTTGGCGAACACCGTGGAACCGGCGCCCATGAAGGTAATCTTCGGCATAAGGTCAGTCTCCCTTCCAGTGATGTACCATCATGATAGTCCCGCCGCCCGCTTGACGCAAGGGGCTGAATGTTGTATGCTGCTGTCAGAATGTTGCATAGGAGGATACGGCGCGTGAGAGAGACGGCGGACATCCGGGGCCGCATGACGGAAAATGAACTGTCCATTTGTCAATTCGGGGAGGAAGCCTGCCGCCCGCTCCATGCCTTCGGGCCTGCGCAAAGGGATCACTGTCTGATTCATTTTGTTGTGTCCGGGTGCGGCACCTTCTTCAGCGGCGGGGGGAGTCAGCCGGTGCGGGCGGGGCAGGGGTTCCTGATCCTGCCGGGGGAGGAAACCTTCTATCAGGCGGATGAGCGGGATCCCTGGCATTACGCCTGGGTGGGCTACCGGGGCCGTCAGGCGGAGGCCCTGACCCGCGAGGCCGGGCTGGACGAGACCCACCGGGTCTTCACTGCCCGGGACGCCTCCGCGGCCTGGGAGGCCCTGCGGCAGATGCGGCAGGACGCGCGGAAATTGCGCCTGGGGCAGCTGGCGGCGGCGGGGAGTCTGCTGCGGTTCCTGGCGATGATTGCCCCGGAGCAGTCGACGGACATGGACAGCAGCCGCAGCCGCGCCCTGTGCGACAAGGCCCGCTGGTACCTGGAGGGCCGGTTCGACAGGCCGGTGTCCATCCAGGAGGCGGCGGACTTCGCCGGGGTGAGCCGCTCCCACCTCTACCGGCTGATGATGGCGGAATACGGCTGCCCGCCCAAGGCGCTGCTGCAGCGCATCCGCATGGAGCAGGCGGCCCGGCTGCTGACGGGCACCACCCTGACGCTGGAGGAAATCGCGCCCCGGGTGGGGCTGCAAAACGGCGCGCAGCTGGGCACGGCCTTCCGCCGGGCCTATGGGATGACGCCGGGGGAATACCGCCGCGCAGGGGGTCTTCCGCAGGAGCCGTAAGTATGTTATACTGACAGCAGCAAAATCCGCCGGAGGAAAGGAAAAATGAAGAGAAAATGGCTGCTGGCAACGCTGCTTGTGATCCTGTGCATGCTGCCCCTGGGCGCAGGGGCGCTGGAATGGACGTGCGACAAGAACTACATCTATTTTCCGGAGCTGGAAAACGCGAAGATGTACTTCCGCACGACGGCGGACTGGACCATCGTCACGCCGGAGAACTATCTGGAGCACATGGATCTGCTGCTGGCCCGGGGTGACCGGGAGGAGGACATTCACGCCCGCTTTGCGCAGGAGAGCCTGGTCTTCGAGGCCTACTCCGACGCGCTGAAGCAGGACGCGTGCATCCGCATGGAATGCTCAGAGACCGAGACCAGCCGGGAAATCTGGCATCTGCGGCACCTGTCCACCAAGGAGCGCACGGCCTTCAAGGAGGACATGCAGGAGGGCAGGGTGCTGGAGAAGTACGACACCTTCACCTTCAAG
>JAXEEE010000013.1:0-45132 GCA_034104265.1 Eubacteriales bacterium
ATCATGCTCAGCCCGCCGGAAACCTCGGTGGAGCGCTTCTTCGACCGCAGCGACCCGGAGAAGCAGTTCCTCCTGCGCACCATGGAGCAGATGCCCGACGCGGTGGCAGTGCTGGCCAACTTCCGGGCCTGTCTGGAGAAGATCAACAGCCCTGAAGTGGTGGAGGGCTTTCTGCACAGCGGCTTCTTCACCCTCATGCGGGACGAGAGCCGCACCCCGGAGGAAACCCTCCGGCTGCTGGAGCAACACTTTCAACTGAATTGAGGAAGCAAACGATGGACAAGGAAACCTATCTGGTGGTGGGTCTGGGCAACCCGGGCACGCAGTACGCCCACACCCGGCACAACGCTGGCTTTGAGGTGACGGACATCCTCTCCGCCCGGTGGAGCGCCCCGCTGACCCGGAAAAGGCTGGACGGCCTGCTGGCGGAAATCCCCATGGGGGACGCCCGGGTGGTGCTGTGCCAGCCCCAGACCTATATGAACCTCTCCGGTGAGTGCGTAGCCCAGCTGCTGGGCTGGTACAAGTGCCCGCTGGAAAACCTGCTGGTCATCTATGATGACATCGACCTGCCCCTGGGCAAGCTCCGCGTGCGCAAGACCGGCAGCGCGGGCACCCACAACGGCATGCGCTCCATCATCGGGCACACGCCGGGGCAGACCTTCCCCCGCATCCGGGTGGGCGTGGGGGCCAAGCCCGAGGGCTGGGATCTGGCGGACTGGGTTCTGTCCCGCTACCAGTTCCGGGAGGAGCAGGACGCCATGCGGGAGGCCTTCACCCGGGCCGCGGACTGCGTGGAGGACTGGCTGAAGAACGGCATCGACCACGCCATGCAGCAGTATAATGGCAAGTAATCCCCCTGACTGATGAAAGGAGTCCCATGAATCAGGCATTGCTGAGCGCCGCCAGGGCGCCCGCCCTGCAAAAGCTGGAAGAGAATATCCTTCAGGGACGCGCCACCGCCGTGACCGGGCTGACCGAGAGCATGGCGGCTTTTGTTGCGTCCAGGGTTGTGTCGGACACGGGCAAGCGCGCGCTGCTCATCGCCGCCAACGACCTGAAGGCCACCCGCCTGGCCGACGACGCCCAGCAGCTGCTTCCCGATCAGGCGGCATGCCTCCCCGGCGGGGAGATCGACCTGACCCGTGGCGCATCCAGCCATGAAAGCGCCTGGCGGCGGCTGGAGACCCTCTCCCGCATCACCACCGGGGACACGCGGCTGCTGGTCACCTCCATGGACGCTGCACTGCAGCGCATGGGCGACGCGGACGCCTTCCGGGCCGCCACCGTCCGCCTGATGGTGGCCGACCGCTATCCGCCGGAGCAGCTCATCCGCGCCCTGACCCTCATGGGCTATGAGCGGGTGGACATGGTGGAGGGCAAGGGGCAATGCGCCCTGCGCGGCTCCATCCTGGACGTGTATCCCCCGGCGGCGGCGCAGAGCCTGCGCATTGAGTTCTTCGACGACGAGGTGGACTCCATCCGCGCTTTCGACTGCATCAGCCAGCGGAGCCTGGAGCGGGTGAAGGTGGCGCTGATTCCTCCGGCGGCGGAGGTGCTGCTGCCGGAGTCGGAACGTGCCGAAGCTGCCCGGCGGATGCGGGAGGCCGTGAACGCCTCCGCCCCGGGACAGGACGTCTCCGACCGGCTCTTTGACGATCTGCCGCCCCTGCCCGAGGATGACGAGGAGCTGGCGGAGGTCTTTGACAAGAAGATTGCCCCCAAGGCCCGGGAGAAGGCGGCGGATGCGGCCCGGGCGGCGGATCTGGAACGCCGGGCAGCGGCCCTTTTGCGGGACGCGGACGCGGTGGAGAACGGCCTGCCCTTCCGGCGGATCCGGGCCTGGCTGACCGTGCTGACCGACCATACCGCCACGGTGCTGGACTGGTTCCGACCGGATGTGGTGTTTCTGTGCGCGCCGGATCAGCTGCGGGATCGTGCCGACGAACGCCTGCGGGGCTTCGGGGAGGATCTGTCCTCCGCCATGGAGCGTGGCGAGGCGGTCGCGGCCCAGCAATCCCTGCTGATGGACTGGGGCCAGCTGCTGACCGCGTTGGATGGCACGCCCGTCATGACCCTGTCGGAGCTGCTTCGCGGGCAGGGCGGGGTGAAGACCGAGGACGCCATCGACCTGGGCTGCAAGGGCGTGGCAGGGTACCAGTCCCAGCTGAAGCTGCTGGCGGAGGACTGCCGCACCTGGCGCAAGCAGGGCTGGTGTGTGGCGCTGCTCTCCGGCGGCGTGGCCCGGGGCAAGCGTCTGACCCAGTCCCTGACGGAGCTGGACTCCCCCGCCACCTTCATGGAGGATGCCCACAACCTGATCATCGGCGAGACGGTGGTGCTGCCCGGCACGCTGAGCCACGGCTTCCTCTGGCCGGAGGCGAAGCTGGCGGTGGTGGCGGACACGGACATCTACGGCGCGGGCTACCGCAAGGCCCGCTCCCGCCGCACCGCGGGCGAGAAGATCGCCGCCTTCACCGACCTGAAGGTGGGCGACTATGTGGTGCATGAGGATCACGGCGTGGGCGTGTACCAGGGCACGGTGCATCTGCAGAGCGAGGGCGCCTACCGGGACTATCTGCTGATCCAGTACCAGGGCGCGGACAAGCTGTACGTCCCCATCGACCAGCTGGAGCGAGTGCAGCGCTACATCGGCAACCCCAATCAGCCCCCCAAGCTGAACCGGTTGGGCGGCGGCGACTGGCAGAAGCAGAAGGGCAAGGTCAAGGAGGGGCTGCGGAAGCTGGCCTTCGACCTGGTGGCCCTCTACGCCAGGCGCAGCCAGAGCCACGGCTACGCCTTCCACCCGGACACCCCCTGGCAGCGGGAGTTTGAGGATCGCTTCCCCTATGAGCTGACCCCCGACCAGGAGCAGTCCGTGAAGGAAATCACCCGGGACATGGAGTCCGACCACAACATGGACCGTCTCCTGTGCGGCGACGTGGGCTACGGCAAGACGGAGGTGAGCCTTCGCGCCGCCTTCAAGGCTGTGATGGACAACAAGCAGGTGGCCATCCTGGCCCCCACCACCATCCTGGCCCAGCAGCACTACAACACCGTGCTCAAGCGCTTCGAGGGCTTCCCGGTGAAGGCGGAGGTGCTCAGCCGTTTCCGCACGGCCAAGGAGGCCAAGGCCATCCTGGGCGAGCTGAAGGCCGGGAACATCGACATCATCGTGGGCACCCACCGCCTGCTGGCCAAGGATGTGCAGTTCAAGGATCTGGGGCTGCTCATTGTGGACGAGGAGCAGCGCTTCGGCGTGGGGCACAAGGAAATCATCAAGAACATGAAGAGCCAGGTGGACGTGCTGACCCTCTCCGCCACGCCCATCCCCCGGACGCTGCACATGTCCATGGTGGGCATCCGGGACATGAGCGTGCTGGAGACCCCGCCGGAGGAGCGGCTGCCCGTGCAGACCCATGTGGTGGACTACTCCGACGCGCTGATCCGCGATGCGCTCCTCCGCGAACTGTCCCGAGGTGGACAGGTATACTTCCTTTACAACCGGGTGCATTCCATCGAGCAGTTCTACAACCGGCTCCGGGCGCTGGTGCCGGAGGCCCGCATCGGCGTGGCCCACGGGCAGATGAAGGAGCATGGCCTGGAGGACGTGATGATGGACTTCTACGCCGGCAGCTACGATGTGCTGCTCTGCACCACCATCATCGAGAGCGGCCTGGACGTGCCCACCGCCAACACGCTGATCGTCTTTGACGCAGATCGCTTCGGCCTGAGCCAGCTCTACCAGCTGCGGGGCCGTGTGGGCCGCAGCAACCGCCAGGCCTACGCCTACTTCACCGTCCGCCCGGACAAGATGCTCTCCGAAACCGCCGAACAGCGGCTGCAGGCTATCCGGGAGTTCACGGAGTTCGGCGCAGGCTTCCGCATCGCCATGCGCGACCTGGAGATCCGCGGCGCGGGCAACATCCTGGGACCGGAGCAGCACGGCCATCTGGCCACGGTGGGCTACGACATGTACTGCAAGCTGATCGAGGAGACCCTGCAGGAGGTGCAGGGCATCCACACGCCCAGCGAGCTGGCCACCCGGGTGGATCTGAACGTGGACGCCTTCCTCCCGGAGGACTACATCCACGACGAACGCCAGCGGATGGAGATGTACAAGCGCATTGCCGCCATCGCCACCCAGTCCGACCGGGAGGACATTGTGGACGAGCTGCTGGACCGCTTCGGCGAGCCCCCCGCCGTGGTGGACGCGCTGCTGGACATCGCCCAGCTTCGGGCCCTGGCCAACCGGGTTGGCGCAAGCCAGGTGCTCTACCGCAAGGGTGCGCTGACCCTCCGCCTGGACGACCGCTACATCCCCGACCCCATGGCGCTCCTGCAGGCCATGACCGACACGGACAAGCGGCTCTCCCTCTCCGCCCAGAAGCCAACCGCCCTGCTGCTGAAGGAACCCCGCCTGCAGGAGCGGGACATGCTCCGGGAGGGCGTGAAGGTGCTCACCCGCCTGACCGCCCGCATGGACGCGCTGCTTGAACAGAAGAGGGCGACTCAGGAAGCCGCCGGGGAGAAGAAATGATGTTCAACCCTGAAGATTATCTTGCCCGTCTGACCGCACGGTTGACGGAAGCCTTTGGCGCGCGTCTGATCTACGTGGGGCTGCAAGGCAGCTACCTGCGGGGGAGGCCGGGCCGGACAGCGACATTGACGCCATGGTGGTGCTGGATCGCCTGACCTCCGCCGACCTGGATGCATACCGGCGGATCATCCACACCCTGGAGGAGCCGGAGAAGTCCTGCGGCTTTATCTGCGGCAGAGACGATCTGGCCCGGTGGAATCCGCTGGAAATCTGCCACCTGACCCATACCACCCGGGATGTGTACGGTCGCCTGACCGACCTGGTTCCCACCTGGGACGCGCGAGATCTGCGCAGCTTTCTACAGCTGAGCGTGGGCAACCTGTACCACGCCCTGTGCCACAGCCGTGTGCACGGCTCCCCCGAGGAGCAGGCGGCTGCCATCGCCGCCGGCTGCAAGGGAGCCTTCTTCATCCTGCAGAATCTTCATTACATGGACAGCGGGGTGTTCGCCGCCAGCCGCCGGGCGCTGCTGCCGCTGCTCTCCGGCCCTGACCGGCAGGTCATGTTCCTTGCCCCCGACGACCCGGAGGCCTTCCCGACGCTGCTGGGCTGGTGCCAGACCACCCTGGCCCGTCTGGCCGGGCATACATAAATCAATCCGCCCATGCAAAAACGCCTGCGATGCTGCTGTCAGCCATCGCAGGCGTTTTGCGCATCAGAACCAGATGCAGTCCGACATGCTGCGCTCGCCCCCGCCGGAGGGGCGGTTGATGATCTCGCCCTGGAACCACAGCTCCGTGGAGCCGCCGCCGTCCAGGTTGAAGGCCGTTTGCACCCCCAGAGCCACGAAAATCTGCTGGAGCGTCTGCAGCGACACGCCCTCGGAGTACCCAGGCCTCCGCCCGTCCACCACCACGATCACGTAGTGCAGGGGCGCAATCATGCCGATGGCGGTGCGGGGTTCCCGGCGGTAGGGGCTGGTGGAAATCAGCCGGAACGTCTTCGGGAAGGCCACCGGCTCCCCCTGCGCCACCAGCATCGGGCCAAACTCAAAGGTCTGCAGCGTCCCCTGGGCCGTCAGCCGCTGGGCAAGCTCCGCCGCCCTGACCGTCCTGCGGTCCGTCACCGCCTCGAGGGAGCCGTCCCGGTGCACCGCCAGCAGATGGCGGGTGCTCTTGCTGCGGCGGATGCATTCCCCGTCGCGGATGATCACGCCATAGCCGTGACTGCGGTAATTGTCCGCGTTCACCGCCAGCACCGCGTCCGTGTCCTTCACCATGTCGGACAGGCGCCCCGTGCCATGCTCCGGCCGGGCGGTATGGAAGCCCTCCGCGCTGCGCAGCTGCACGTCCGCCACATACACCACGGACTTGTCCACCGCCATGGTGGTGATGGCAATGGCGCGGTTCTCATCCTGCCATGCATAGGCGTAGGGTTCGTTGACACAGGGCTCCTGCCACGTCCACTGCATGGTCGCCGCTGAAAAGAATACCGCCATCAGTCCCGCGATCAGCCGCGCCTTCATCCCCGGTCACCTCCCCATGCCTGTTCAGCAGCCCCTTCATCCTGATGGACGGATGACAGCGCCGCCCCGTTCCCTTGTCGGAAAATTTCCTGCATGCACAAGGCGGCACGCCCGGTGCGCGCCGGACATGCCGCCTGTCATGATGGATGCTTAATCAATGGCGCGCCACGCGCTCAGGGGAAGAATCACCTGGCGAACCTTGCCCTTGATCATCGAACGGTCGATGGGGCCGATCAGGTGGCTGTCGTTGGAGTTGGAACGATTGTCCCCCAGGACGAAGTACTGTCCCTCCGGCACCTGATAGGGGGGCAACTCATAATTCGGGCGGTAGGTCAGGTACTCCTCCTCATACTTCTCCCCGTTGACGTACAGGTAGCCGCCGCTGACCTGCACCACGTCCCCGGGCAGGCCCACCACGCGCTTGACAAAGTTGGTGTTGCCCCGGCCGGGATAGTGGCAGATCACCACATCGAACCGCTCCGGGTCGCCGAAGAGGTACTCGGGCTTGGTCACGAACATGACCTCGCCGTTGGCCAGGGTGTTGTCCATGGAGTGGCCGTCCACCCGCACCGGCTCAAAGATGAAGGTGCGGATCACCAGGGCGATGGCCACCGCCGCCGCCAGGGTCACCACCCACTCCAGAATTTCCCGCCAAAGGGGCTTCCTGGGCTTGTTCTTCTTGCCGCGGCGCGTTTTCGTTTCCGCCGCCTCCTGATTTTCCTCCGCCGCAGCGGGGGCATTGTTCTCCATCATCGGACTCGGTACCTCGCTTTCTTGCACTTGATGATTGTCACCGCAGCATCTGCGCCGCGCCGGCCACGGGCAGCAGCGCCATCAGCGCCGCCAGCGCAGCCGCGGCGATGGCCCGCAGATCTCCCCTGGGCCGGGGCGCGGTGATGGATCGCGCCGCCGCCTCCAGGTACGCCATGCGCTTCGCACGTGCCAGCACATCCCGGGTATTGGGTTCCGTCATTCCCCGTCACGCTCCTTGCGCAGCCTTTGGCGGATGCGGTGCAGCCGGATGCGCACCTGCGTCAGCGACAGCCCTTCCCGCCGGGCCAGCTGCTGATACGTCAGTCCCTCCAGGGCGTAGCCGGTCAGCAGCGCCTGATCCTGCGCGGACAGCCGGGACAGGCTCCGCCACAGCGCCATGCGCTTTTCCTTCTCCAGCCACGCAGCCTCCGCCGAGCCCTCCAGCCCCTCGGGCAAATCCTGTGCGGGTACGGGCCGGAGCCTTCGCCTGCGGATTTCGTCCAGGCACAGGTTCCGCACAATCGCCGCCAGATAGGTGGTAAAGGCGAACTCCGGCCGGTAGCTTGCCCGCAAAAGGTACACCCGCACGAAGGCCTCCTGCACCGCGTCCTGGGCAAGAGCCTCGTCCCCCAGCATGCTCCGGGCCTGCCGCAGTGCGGCGGGACGGTGGCGGTGTATCAGCTCCTCCAGGGCGGCGTTGTCCCCGGCGGCCAGGCGCGCCATCAGCTCCTGATCGTCCATGGCGCACCGCCTTTCCGCTTGCTTGCACCCTATACACGTTCGGCGGGAGAAAAAGTTACGCTCCCGGGGAAAATTTTCTTACGCCTTCAGCCGGGCGATTTCCTTTTCCACCTTGTCCTTGCTGGCGTAGTTCAGCGGGGAGAAGCGACCCTCCAGGGCCTTCTCCAGCCGGGCGATGGCCTTGGCCTTGTCGCCCTTCTCCAGGTCGTAGCGGCTGAGGAACCACAGGGTGTCGATCTGCCCTTCCTTTTCCTCAAGGGCCTTGTCGAACCAGGGCCTGGCCTGCTCCTTGTCCTGCAGCACGCGGTAGTAGAACTCGCCCAGGTTGTCCAGCACGATGGGATCCGAGTCGTCGTACTCCACGGCGCCCTTGAGGAACGCCAGAGCCTCCTCCACCTGCGCCTGCCAGATTTCCTCCGCGCTCCTGACCGGGACAGGCTCCTCCGCAGGGGCAGCGGGGGCTTCCTCGCCATCCTCCGTCTCTGCGGCGCGGGCAATCCTCGCGGCGCGCTCCGCAGCCTCGGCGGCTTCCTTCTCCGCCTTTTCCTTCAGCTGGGGCAGGAGCTTCGCCTTGTTGTCCGCGTCGTACTTCTCCACATAGAAATATCCCAGGGTCTGATAAATCATGCCCATGGGCTGATGGCGATGCTGCTTCTCCATAAGGTCGATGGCCCGGTCCAGATCGCCCAGCTTGAAGCAGCACACCGCGTAATTCATAAACAGCGTGGCCTTCTGCTCGGCGCTCATGGGCAGCTTCTGCTTGCTCACCAGCAAATCCTTGGCCTTCTGGTACTGGTCATTGCGGATCAGCAGCACCGTGTAGGCCAGGATCATCCGCATGTCGGTCAGGCCCTTGGCGAGGGCCTCCTCATACAGGGCCATGGCGCCCTGCACATCGCCCTTGGACTGCAGCGTGGCAGCCTTGCGGGCCTTCATCAATGCCATCACACCCATGGTTCAAACAGCTCCTTCCATTCTCACGGGAAAGGGGCCGGGACGCCTCCTGCGATTGCGGCAAGCGTTCTCCGCCCCTGTGCGCCCTGCATCGGGCCAGGCCGTCATTGCTGCTTCAGCCTGCCCTTCAGGCGGTCATAACGGTATTGTAGCGCATTTCGCGTCGTTTGTACAGCCTCAGAATCGAGAAGCGAGGGCTCCGCCAGCATCATCAGGGCCCGGCGGGTCATCTCCAGCGCGGCAGGGATGTCCTTCTCCACATGCTCGTAGTGCTTGGCCAGCTCGATGTAGGGCTCCACGCCGCCCTCGCGGCGGATCACCATGGCCTGCCAGATCTCCCGGGCCTGATTCCGATCCCCCGCCCGGCGGTAGCTCCGGGCCAGGCGCAGCTGACCGGGGGTTTTCATCTTCCCCGTGGCCAGACGGTAGCACCGCCGCGCCTCCTCGGGGTGCTTCATCCGCTCCAGCGCCACCCCCATGGAGAACACGTCCTCCCCGAAGGCCACCTGCTCCGGATGCTCGTAAAGCCAGGCCATGTGGCTGAGCAGCACGCACAGGCTGGCAATATCCTGGGCGTTATGCTTGATCACGTCCCGCAAAAGGTCGAACTGCCCGGTCTTCAGGTAGCTGAAGTACCTTTGTGGCACCTCGCCGCCGGGGATGTCGTCCGTGCGGGCCACCCCCAGCACCGCTTCCTCCAGCCGGCCCAGGTTGCACCGGTTCAGCCGCAGCTTCCATACCCGCCGGGCCATGTGCAACAGGTCAATGTGGGGCAATTCCAGGCAGGCGGGGCTCATCCTGTTCATCAGGAACCGGTCCCGCAAAAGCGGCACGTCGAAGCTGCGACCGTTGAAGGTGCAGATCACGTCCGCATCGTCCAGCTCCAGGGCCACCTTCTCCAGCAGGAATTTCTCCTCCGGGTAGTCCCGCATCAGGTACTGCCGCACCATGAAGCCCTCGTCCGACAGCCTTCCCACACCCACCAGGAACGCCACCGTCCCCGCGCCCGCGAAGCCCGTGGTCTCCGTGTCCAGGTACAGGATCCGCCGGGGATCGAATTCCTCGGGCATGTCCTCCCCCTGCATGAGCATCACCGTGCGCCGCATCAGGTCAAAGGCATGGGGGAATTCCTCCGGCTCCCGCTCCTCCGCCCGTTCCCAGCAGGAGGTGTACTGCCTGACCGGGGCGGCAGGCTTGGCGGGCTTGGACTCGATAGCCCGCAGCTTGTCCCGCAGATTCATGGCCGCCACCTCACTTCAGCAGCTCCTGAAGGAGCACCACCGCCGTGCGCTTGCCGTCCAGGCCGATCTCCCCCACCGGCCCCGCGCAGGAGGGACAGCCATGCTCGCAGGGGCAGTCGGTGACAATTTGAAGGGCCTTTTCCAGCAGCAGGTTCTGCATGCTGTAGGCCTTCTGGGCCAGACCCACGCCGCCGGGGCAGTTGTCGTAGAGGATGACGGTGGGCTTGTCGGTGATGGGGCTCTTGACCTGATAGAGCACCGCCACGTCCTGGGGCGCGCACATCAGGTACAGGGGCGCAACGATCCGCAGGAGGTTGGTCACCGCCAGCATGCCGTTCTTCAGCGTGTCGTTGTCGAAGCGGGAGGCCAGCGGGTCGGGCAGTGTCCACCACATGGCGGTGGTGTGCATGTCCGTCTCCGGCAGGCGCACATGGCCGAAGCCCAGGGTCTCGTGGGTATCGAAGCGGATCTTCTTGAACATGGTCACCAGGGTGGTGACCTTCACCTCGCCCAGGGCGCGGGTCACGCCGGAGGGCTCCTGCTCCTGCTTCTCAATGTCCAGCAGGCTCAGGTTCACGTTCAGGTTCGCGTCGGTGTAGTAGCCCACGTCCACCTGGCGGATGAAGGCCTTGCAGGCGTCGAAGTCCAGCTTCTCCACCTGATACTGCCTCGCCTCGTGCATGTAGATGGCGTTCTCATGCAGGAGCATGGGCACGGTGTAGCGGTCCATCTCGCCGATGACCCGGTGATGGGCGGGGTCGGTCACGTCGATGATGACGAAGTTCTCCTCCGCCGAGGCCGAGCGCAGGGAAATCTCGCTGGCCGGGAAGTCCTCCGCGCTCCAGTGATAGCGGCCGTCCACATGGCGCACAATGCTCATGTCCTCCAGATAACCCAGCAGTTCCTCCGGCGCAGGGGCGTTGCCGAAGCTGTCCCCGTCCTCGAAGGGCAGCTCAAAGGCCGCGCACTTGAAGTGGCTCAGGAGGATGTACAGGTTGTCCGGGTTCAGCAGGGCGTTCTCCGGGGACTTCTTCAGGAAGTAGTCCGGGTGGCTGACAATGTACTGGTCGATGGCCGCTGAGGACGCCACGAAGAACACGATGCTCGTCCCCTTGCGCCGCCCGGCGCGGCCCGCCTGCTGCCACGCGCTGGCGATGGTGCCGGGATACCCGCACAGCACACAGGCGTCCAGCGCGCCGATGTCGATGCCCAGTTCGAGGGCGTTGGTGGACACCACCGCGTCGATCTGCCCGGCGCGAAGGCCCCGCTCGATCTCCCGCCGCTGGGTGGGCAGGTATCCGCCCCGGTAGCCCCGCACACGGCCCGCGTTGCCCAGGGGATCCCGCACCAGATCCTTCAGGTACTTGGTCAGCACCTCCACCGTCAGGCGGGAGCGGGCGAAGGTGATGGCCTGAATGCCATTCTTCAGCAGCATGCCGGCAATGGCCCTGGTCTCGGGGATCACGCCCTTGCGGATGCCCAGCTGGCGGTTGATTACCGGCGGGTTGTAGAACACGAAGTGCCGCTGGCCCATGGGCGCGCCGTTGTTGTCGATGAGGGTAACGGGCCGCCCGGTGAGGGTCTCGGCCAATTCCTTGGGGTTGGCGATGGTGGCGGAGCACAGGATAAACTGCGGATGGCTGCCGTAGAATTCGCACAGGCGCATCAGCCTTCGCAGGACGTTGGCCAGGTTGGAGCCGAACACGCCGCGATAGGTGTGAATCTCGTCAATGACGATGTAGCGCAGGTTCTCGAACAGCTTGACCCACTTGGTGTGGTGGGGCAGGATGCCGGAGTGGAGCATGTCCGGGTTGGTCACCACAATGTGCCCCGCCTGCCGCACCGCCCGCCGGGCCGCGCCGGGGGTGTCCCCGTCGTAGGTGTAGGTCTTGATGTCCACACCCATCTCCTCGATGAGCTCGTACAGCTCGCTCACCTGGTCGGCGGAGAGGGCCTTGGTGGGGAACAGGTACAGCGCCCGGGCGTCCTCGTTGCGCAGGATGGCGGAAAGCACCGGCAGGTTGTAGCACATGGTCTTGCCTGAAGCCGTGGGTGTGACCACCACCACGTCCTCCCCCCGGAGGATCGCCTCCACCGCGGAGGCCTGGTGGCTGTACAGCTGATGCACGCCCCGCTTCTCCAGCACGGGCCGCAGCCTTTCGTCCAGCCCCGCCGGGAAGGGCGCGTACTGCGCGGGTCTCGCCGGCAGCACCTCCCAGCGCACCACATTCTCCATGAACATGGGATCCTGCCGGAGCTTCTCCGCCAGCTGATCAACGTTCATGACCGCACCTCCCCCTGTCGTCGTATCGTATGCGTACTATTATAGTAGCAACGCCCCCGCTTGGCAAGGCGAACAGACCAAATCCGTCCCGGCAGAAAATGCCTCATCCGCCGCAGGATGCCCTCAGGCGCTTCTCAGAGCAGCAGCCCTTTCCTCCAGGGCGGCGAGGATCCCGCTGCCCACCCCCGCCCGGTTGGGCCGAGCATCAATCCGCTTGATTTCCCCCGTGTCCGCCGACAGCCGCCGCAGCGCACCGCAGCCCCAGGGCACCCCGTCCAGGTACGCCACCAGAAATGTGCCGCCATCACCGGCATGCCTCGCCTTCCCTGATGTTCCCGGTTTTTTTCGCCGGGGGCTATTGACAAGCAGGGAGATTCGCGGTATCATACATTTGAACATTTGCTCATATGTTTTTCAAGGGAGCGATGCTGCATGAAGAAAACCTGGCCCATTGAGATTGACTGTCCCAACTGCGCGGCGAAGCTGGAGGCCGCCCTGGCGCAGCTGCCGGGAGTGGAGCACGCGCGGGTGGATTATGTACGCAAGACCGTGACCCTGGCGGCGAAGGAAGCGGACTTTGCCCGCCTGACTCAGGCCATGGTGGACACGGCCCGGCAGATCGAGCCGGACGCGGTGATTCACCTGGACGGCGAGGGCAAGCCCGGCCATCATCACGGCGAGGGCTGCGCCTGCTGCCACGGGGAGCATGACCATGAGGAGCACGACCATGCGCATCATGACGAGCATGGCCACAATCACGACCACGGCCATGACCACGGCAGGCCCCTGCCCTTCGCCCTGGACGCGGAGAAGCTGCTGCCTGCACGGATGATCGCCTCCACGGTGCTGCTGGCGGCGGGCATGCTCCTGCCCTGGGGCTGGCGGGCGGCGCTGCTGCTGGCGGCCTATGTGATCGCCGGGTACGATGTGCTGCTGCGGGCGGTGCGGAACATCCTGCGGGGCCAGATCTTCGACGAGAACTTCCTGATGACCGTGGCCTCCATCGGCGCGCTGCTCATGGGCGACTATGCCGAGGGCGCGGCGGTGATGCTTCTGTACCAGGTGGGAGAGTGGTTCCAGGACAAGGCTGTGGACAAGAGCCGGGCCTCCATCGCCGGGCTGATGGACATCCGCCCCGACTATGCCAACCTGATGGACGCAGATGGGCAAATCCGCACGGTGGATCCGGAGGAGGTGGCCGTGGGCGACACCATCCTCATCAAGCCAGGCGAGAAGGTTCCCCTGGACGGTGTGGTGCTGAGCGGCTCCTCCAGCCTGAACACCGTGGCCCTCACCGGCGAGGCCCTGCCCCGGGACGTGGCCGCGGGGGACAGCGTGGTCAGCGGCTGCGTGAACCTGTCGGGGCTTTTGACGGTTCGGGTCAGCAGCGTATACGGCGAATCCACCGTGGCGAAGATCCTCGACCTGGTGGAGAATTCCGGCCAGGCCAAGGCCAGCACCGAGCGGTTCATCACCCGTTTCGCGAGGGTGTACACGCCCCTGGTGTGCCTGGCGGCGCTGCTGCTGGCGGTGATCCCCTCCCTGTTTGACGGCCAGTGGATCGAGTGGATCCGCCGGGCGCTGACCTTCCTGGTCATTTCCTGCCCCTGCGCGCTGGTGATTTCCGTCCCGCTGACCTTCTTCAGCGGCATTGGCGCGGCCAGCCGCAAGGGCATCCTGGTCAAGGGCGCGAACCACCTGGAAACCCTGGCTGATCTTTCGGCGGTGGTCTTTGACAAGACCGGCACGCTGACAAAGGGCGTGTTCTCCGTGACGGCGGTGCATCCCGCCCAGGGCAGCGAGGCGGAGCTGCTGGAAACCGCCGCCCTGGCGGAGAGCTGGTCAGACCATCCCATCAGCAAATCCCTGCAGGCGGCCTGGGGCAAGGCCCTCGACCCCCAGCGGGTCTCCGATGCGGAGGAGCTGGCGGGCCACGGCGTGAAGGCGCTGGTGGACGGTCGCACCATCCACGCGGGCAACGAGCGGCTGATGGCCACCCTGGGGCTGACGGTACCTCCCTGCGAGGTGCAGGGCACGGTGGTGCATGTGGCCCGGGATGGGCAGTACCTGGGGCACATCGTCATTTCCGACGAGGTGAAGCCCACCTCCGCCCAGGCCATGGCTGACCTGAAGGCCGCGGACGTGCAGCGGCTGATCATGCTCACCGGCGACCGGCAGGCCGTGGCGGAGGACATTGCCGCCCGCCTGGGCCTGACAGAGGTACACGCCCAGCTGCTGCCGGAGGACAAGGTTTCCCGCATGGAGGACATCCTGGGCGGCGGGGGCAAGGTGGCCTTCTGCGGCGACGGCATCAACGACGCGCCGGTGCTGCGCCGGGCGGATGTTGGCATCGCCATGGGGGCCATGGGCAGCGACGCGGCCATCGAGGCGGCGGACGTGGTGCTCATGGACGATGATCCTCTCAAGCTGCCCCTGGCCATCCGCATTGCCCGGCAGACCATGCGCATCGCCCGGGAGAACATCATTTTCGCCCTGGGGGTGAAGGCCATTGTGCTGCTGATGGGCGCGCTGGGTCACGCCACCATGTGGCTGGCGGTCTTTGCGGACGTGGGCGTGGCCATGCTGGCCATCCTCAACGCCATGCGGGCCATGCGCATCAGGTAACACTTTCCCATTCCTGCCTCCCGGAAGCATCCGAGGGGCTTTTTTGCGCAGACCTTTTCATCCTGCCCGGCTGTCAGGGCAGTACACCTCTGGTATTTCTCCGGCAGGTGTGCTATAATCGGCACAGTTCTGTCTGCAAAGGAGGATGCTTATGCGCGCGCTTTCCATCCGCCGCGGCCTTGTGCTCCTGCTGGGATGCCTGCTGACGCTTTGTCTGTGCTCCGCGGCCCAGGCCGCCACGGTGTCCATCACCGCGGTATGCCCCGGCGCTGCGGCGGATGAACCCATTATCGTCCGCCTGGTGGAGAACCGCTACTCCCTGTACCTGCCCGGCGTGTGGGATCCCTCCGCGGTCGTTTTGCATTTTGAGGGGTATGACAGCCTGAAGGCCGGTAACCTGACCCTCGTCAGCGGCCAGGCGACGGACTTCACCGCCGTACTGGGCAAGAAGCAGAACCTGACCGATCCCAAGGGCCGCAAGCTGGGCACGCTGACGGTCTATCACGGCTCGGCCCTGCCCTCCCTGTTCCTCACCGTGGACGCGGACGAGCTGGCCGCCGTCAACAAGAGCAAGAACAACGAGATCACCGAGGGCAAGGTGGTCTTTGTGGAGGCGGACGGCACGGTGGCCTACAACCGGGGGCTGACCTCCTTCCACGGCCGGGGCAACTCCACCTTCGCCTACCGCAAGAAGCCCTATCAGCTCAAGCTGGAGAAGAAAACCGACCTGTGCGGCATGGGCGCGGGCAAGACCTGGCTGCTGCTGAACAACTGGATCGACCTGAGCCTGCTGCGCAACCAGATCACCCTCAACCTCTGCCGTGAGATCGGCATTCCCTTCGCCATCGAGTGCTCGCCCGTTGACGTGTACATCAACGGCAGCTACAACGGCCTCTACCTCCTCACCGAGAAGGTGCAGATCAACAAAAGCCGCATCGACATCACCAACCTGGAGGAGGCCAACGAGGCCCTCAACGGCGAGGACATGCAGCAGTACGGCACCTTTGATGAGGAAACCAAGGAGCTCCTGAGCATCCGCGGCTACAACCTGCCCAGCGACCCCGAGGACATCACCGGCGGCTACATCCTGGAGATGGAGAAGAGCTACCGCTACCGGGAGAACATCGACAACGGCTTCAAGACCAGCGGCAGCATCTGCGTTACCGTCAAGGAGCCCACCTGTGCCTCCCGCGCGCAGATCCTCTACATCGGCAACCTCTTCAACGATTTCCACAACGCCATCCGCGCCAAGGACGGCGTCAATCCCGACACAGGCATGCATTACAGCGAGTACATCGACGTGCAGTCCTTCGCCCGCAAATACCTCATCGAGGAATTCACCAAGAACTACGACGCCCAGGGCAGCAGCCAGTTCTTCTACAAGGATGCGGACGCGGTGGATCCCCTCATCTATGCCGGGCCCTGCTGGGACTACGACCTGTGCTGCGGCAACATCCGCACCGGCAATTTTCAGAAGGGCTCCCTGCCTACAGGGGATTACCTCACCGCCTCGGCCAGCAAGGCCAACCTGTACTGGCTGCTGAGCAAGCAGCCGGACTTCATGGAGCTGGTCGTGAGCGAATACCGCCAAACGCTCCTGCCCGCCCTGCAGATCATCCTGGGCGAAAGGGAGCCCTGCGAGGGCTGCCAGGTGCGTCCCTTTGAGGACTACGTTGCCGCCATTCAGGACTCCGCGGCCATGAACTTCGCCCGCTGGCCCGCAGGCAACGTCACCGGATACTACACAGGCTCCGGCAAGAATTTCGACGCGTCGTGCAAGTACCTGCTCAGCTGGATGAAGAAGCGCGTCGCCTACATGAGCAAGAACTGGGCCGTGGAATGATTTCCCGCCCCGCCGCGTCCCGGGCATGCACAGCCATGTCCGGGGCGTCTTTTTTTCATGGCAGGCTGTAGCTTTTCCCGCCGCCGTATGCTATACTTGTCCGGGCTGTCGGGCCGCATCACCCGGTGCAACCCATCCCTTTCGCTGACTGCATTCCCGCCCCGGTACCCATGTACGCAAGCAAGGAGGCTCCCCCATGCGCACCCCCATCCGCCAGAACTACAACGCCACCATCTACGCCAGCTATCTGGGCTATGTGACCCAGGCCATTGTCAACAACTTCGCGCCGCTGCTGTTCCTGATCTTCGCCCGGGACTTCAGCCTTTCCTTGACCCAGATCACCGCCATCACCACGGTGAACTTCGCCGTGCAGCTGGGGGTGGATCTCGTTTCCGCCCGGGTGGTGGACCGCATCGGCTACCGGCCCTGCATTGTGGCGGCCCATGTGTTTGCCGCGGCGGGCCTGGTGGGGCTGGCGCTGCTGCCCCGTGTGCTGCCCGCCTACACAGGGCTGATGATCTCCGTGGTGCTCTATGCCATTGGCGGGGGCATCACTGAGGTGCTGATCAGCCCCATTGTGGAGGCCTGCCCCACCCAGCGCAAGGAGGCCGCCATGAGCCTGCTGCACTCCTTCTACTGCTGGGGGCATGTAGCGCTGGTGCTGGTGACCACGGCCTTCCTGGCGATCTTCGGCGAGGGCAGCTGGCCGGTGCTGGCCTGCCTGTGGGCGCTGGTACCCCTGGCGAACATCGTGCTGTTCCGCCTGGTACCCCTGGCGGATGTGACCGCCGGACATGAGAAGCTCTCCCTGGGGCGGCTTCTGCGCCAGCCCACCTTCTGGCTGCTGCTGGGGCTGATGGTCTGCGCCGGGGCCTCGGAGCAGGCCATGAGCCAGTGGGCCTCCGCCTTTGCCGAGTCCGGCCTGCACATCAGCAAAACCCTGGGCGACCTGGCGGGCCCCTGCGCCTTCGCCACGCTGATGGGCCTGGCCCGCGCCCTCTACGGCAAATACGCCGACCGCATCCCCCTGCGGGGCTTCATGCTGGCCAGCTGTGCGCTGTGCATCCTGTGCTATGTGGTGGCGGCCTGGTCGGGCAATGCGCTGATGGCCATGCTGGGCTGCGCCATCTGCGGCTTCTCGGTGGGCATCTTCTGGCCGGGCACCTTCAGCATGGCGGCGCTGGCGCTGCCCGGGGGCGGCACGGCCATGTACGCCCTGATGGCCCTGGCCGGGGATCTGGGCTGCTCCGGCGGGCCCACGGTGGTGGGCCTGGTGGCGGATGCCTCCCAGGGCAGCCTGCAGGCGGGGCTGGGCGCGGCCATTGTCTTCCCGGTGCTGATGCTGGCGGGCATTCTCCTGCTGAAAAAGCGCAAGGCCGACTGACGCACGCCCTTGTTCAAGGCGGCTCCCTCCACGGCGGAGGGAGCCGCTTTTTGCACCGGCCCAGGCCCCTGCCGCCGAAGAAAAGGGCCCTGCCGCCGCAGCGCAAGCCCTGCATCCTGCGTACGTCGCCATCCCCGGCCATTGCCGCCTTGATCCCGTTGCCGAACGCATCAGGGCTGGCCCCGCTTTCCCGAAACAACGCCGTCCTTATGCCGGACAAAAAGAGCGGCTCCCCCGCCATGGAGGAGCCGCCCTTTGCATTGGTCTGATTGGGATTACACCTTGAAGTTCACGGACTTGTCGCCCTGGTCGTTCTTGCCGAACTCGTAGTCGTTGCCGGGCAGAACAGCGTTGAGGATGATGCCCACCAGCGCGGCCTCGGCCAGGCCGGACAGGCTGATCTGGATGCCGAAGACGCTGAAGGCAATCGCGCCGGCGTTGGAGAAGTTGATGCCCAGGGACAGGGCCATGATCAGCGCGGCGATGATGACGTTGCGGCTCTTGGTGAAGTCCACCTGGTTCTCCACCACGTTGCGCACGCCCACAGCGGAGATCATGCCGTAGAGGATCAGGCTCACGCCGCCGATGGTCGCCACGGGCATGCAGGACACCAGCGCAGCGAACTTGGGGCAGAAGGAGAACAGTACGGCGATGACAGCCGCAAGGCGCACCACCTTGGGATCGTAAACCTTGGTCAGGGCCAGCACGCCGGTGTTCTCACCGTAGGTGGTGTTGGCGGGAGCGCCGAACAGGGACGCCATGGCGGTGGCCAGGCCGTCGCCCAGCAGGCTGCGGTGCAGGCCGGGATCAGCGATGAAGTTCTTCTCCACCGTGGAGGAGATGGCGCACATGTCGCCGATGTGCTCGATGATGGTCGCCAGGGCGATGGGCATCATCATGGCGATGGCGGAGGCCAGCAGGCCGCCGTTCACGCCCTCAGTGGCGAAGGAGAACACGGTGTCCTTCACCTGGAAGGGCAGGCCCACCCAGGCGGCTTCCTTCACGGGGGTGAAGTCCACCAGGCCGCACACAGCCGCCACCACATAGGAGCCGACCACGCCCAGCAGGATGGGGATGATCTTGATCATGCCCTTGCCCCAGATGTTGCACACCACCACGATGGCCAGGGCCAGCAGGGCGATGGGCCAGTTGGCGGCGCAGTTGTTGACGGCGGAGTTGGCCAGGGTGATGCCGATGCAGATGATGATGGGGCCGGTCACGATGGGCGGGAAGAACCGCATGACCTTGGAGGGGCCGAATGCCTTGAACAGGGCGGACAGGATGACGTACAGCAGGCCCGCGCAGGCAACGCCCACGCCCGCGTAGGGAATCCAGTTCACCGCCGCGGCGCCCTCAGCCAGGGTGGCGTTGTAGTCGCTCACCAGGCTGTTCACCGCGAAGTAGCCGCCCAGGAACGCGAAGGAGGAGCCCAGGAACGCGGGCACCTTGCGCTTGGTCAGCAGATGGAACAGCAGCGTGCCCAGGCCGGCGAACAGCAGCGTCGCGCTGACGCTCAGGCCGGTCAGGGTCGGCACCAGCACCGTCGCGCCAAACATGGCGAAGACGTGCTGGAAGCCCAGCAGCAGCATTTTACCGGGTTGAATCTTCTCCTTGGTATTGCTCATGTGGATGATTCCCTCTTTCCCCTCGTCGGTCGGTCAGAAAAGCTACATGAATCTATGTGCACCGGGCATGCCCGGCGATCACCTGTGTCAGCGGTTGCGGCGGCCCTCATACAGCTCCACGCCGTCGCCGCCGTCGATTTCCTCCATCTGCACGCCGATGCGCTCGTTCTGGGAGGTGGGCACGTTCTTGCCCACAAAATCCGGGCGGATGGGCAGCTCACGGTGGCCCCGGTCGATCAGCACGGCCAGGCGGATCTTCGCCGGGCGGCCCTGATCCAGGATGGCGTCCATGGCGGCGCGGACGGTGCGGCCGGTGTGCAGCACGTCGTCCACCAGCACGACGATCTTGCCGGTCACGTCCACGGGCAGGTTCTTGCCCTGCACGGCGATTTGCAGGTCGCCGGGATCCCGGTCGTCGCGGTACATGGCGATGTCCACCTCGCCCACGGGCAGCTTCACCTGCTCGTACTTGGCGATGATGTCCGCCAGGCGCTGGGCCAGGGGCACGCCCCTGCGCCGGATGCCCACGAACACCACGTCCTCCAGGGGATCCAGCTGCTCCATCATCTCATGGGCCATGCGGATCAGCGCGCGGTTCATCGCGTCGCCGGCCATCAGCTGCGCCTTGGGAATGCCGCCTGTCATCATGCTGATTTCCTCCTTCAACACAACCTGCCCCTGCGGGCAAAAAGAAAACGCCTCTCCCATCGGGCTGGGAAGGCGCACACGTCTGCGTATGGTTGAATCACTGCGCAGCCTTTTCAGCCTCTCGGTGCTGTCCTTAAAGGATTGCTCGGATTACCACGCGGTAGTATAGCATGGTTTTATTCATTTGTAAAGCGTCACGGGCGAACTTTTTTCATCCTTTTCCCGCAATAATTCGCTGCGTCCGCCAATTTCCGCTTGACATGAAGGGAGCTTTGTACTATTCTTGTATACAAAGTGCAAACAGTAGACAGGCCTGTACGCTTTTGATTCGCCCCATGGCGGATCCCCTCTTCCCCCGACGGACCCAGAAAAGGAGCTGTTTTGCCATGACCACCCTGACCTTCCAGCCCATGATGGAAAGCCGGCCCATCCGTGAAATCGCCTATGAGGTGCTCAAGCACGCCATCATCACCGGCGAGATTCCCGCAGGCGAGCGCATCGTGGAGACCGACTACGCCGAGCGCCTGCACATCAGCCGCACCCCCCTGCGCGAGGCCCTGCGGAAGCTGGAGCGGGACGGTCTGGTGGAATATGTGCTGCGGCGGGGCGTGGTGGTACGGGCCTTCACCATCGCGGATGTGGAGGAGATCTACACCATCCGCAACGCCCTGGAGATGCTGACCCTGCCCGCCATCATCCGCAACGCCACCGAGGCGGACATCGCCGACCTGCGCAGCCGTCTGGGCGAAATGGACAAGCTGATGAACGAGCGCAACTTCGACGAGCTGTCCCCCATCACCCGGGCCTTCCACCGGCAGCTGACCAGCCTGTGCGGCCAGCAGCGGATCCTGCGGGTCATCGAGGGACAGGACGAGTTCATCACCCGCTTCTCCGCCATGGCCATCCGCCAGGAAGATCGCCTGGCCCAGGCCCACGAGGAGCACTACAAGCTGGTGGAATTTGTGGAGCAGAAGGATCTGGAGCACTTCCAGAAGCTGATGAACCGCCACATTGAGCGCAGCAAGGAATGCTGCCTGCAGGCCCTCGCCGCTCAGCGAGCCCAACAGAATCTGTAAGAGGCGAAGCCGTCATGAAGAACAACTACCATACCCACACCACCCGCTGCTTCCACGCTGTGGGGCGGGACGAGGACTACGTCCGGGCCGCCATCGACGGGGGCTTTGACCTGCTGGGCTTTGCCGACCACGCGCCCTGGCCCTTTGAAAGCGGCTTTGTCAGCAACATCCGCATGGGGATGGACGTTCTGCCCGGGTACCTGGCCTCCGTGCGGGATCTGCAGGCCCGCTATGCCGACCGCCTGCCCATCCTGCTGGGACTGGAGAGCGAGTACTTCCCCCGCTACCACGACCATCTGCTGCGCATGCGGGACATGGGCGTGAGCTACTACATCCTGGGCCAGCACTACGCCGACAGCGAGGAGGACACCCCCTACACGGGCCTGGAGTGCCGCAGCGACGAGGGTGTGCTGCGCTACGCCGAATCCACGGTCAATGCCATCCGCACGGGGCTGTTCGTCTATCTGGCGCACCCGGATCTGTTCATGCGCCATCGCACGGATGATCAGTTCACCCCCGCCTGCATGGAGGCCGCTGACATGATCTGTCAGGCCGCCAAGGAGCAGGGCATGCCCATCGAGTACAACCTGCTGGGGCTGGGAAACCTGCTCTCCGGCCACAGCAGAGGCTATCCCTCCGACCCCTTCTGGCAGTACGCCAGGAAGTATGACAACGACGTGATTCTGGGCGTGGACGCCCACGACCCCGCCCATCTGCGGGACACCGCCCTGTGGCAGGCCGCCATCGACCGGGTGCAGGCAATGGGCTATCATCTGGTGGAATCCCTGGTCATCCCTGAATAAGCATATGATCATGATGATATGGCATGGAGGAATGAAGCATGGACTGGACATGGGATCTGTCGTACCTGTACAAGAGCTTTGAGGACGAGGCCTTCCTGGCGGATCTGGCGAAGGTGCCCGGCAAGGTGGAGGCCCTGAACGCGCTCCTTTCCGCCGACATGGACGAGCTGACCCGGCTGGAGAAGCTGGTGGACGGTCAGGAGGAGCTGGACGCGCTGCTGGAGCGGCTGTTCCTGTTCACGGAGCTGACGCTGTCGGTGGACGCGGGCAACGCCGTGGCCGCCCAGTATGACGACAAGCTGAACGTGATGATGACCAGCGTGCAGCTGTTCGGCTCCGCCTTCAGCCGCTATGTGGGGAGCCTTAACAACCTGGAGGAGCTGATCGCCTCCTCGGAGAAGCTGCAGTCCGTGGCCTTCGCCCTGCGGGAGGACGCCCGGGCGGCGGCCCACACCATCCCCGAGGCCATCGAGCCCTGGATCCTGCAGATGCAGCTGTCCGGCGGCAGCGCCTTCTCCCAGCTGCGGGATCGGCTGGACTCCACCCACACGGTGGAATTCCGGGGCGAAACCCTGCCCCTGTCCGCCATCCGCGGCAAGGCCTATGATCCCGACCCCGACGTGCGCCGGGAAGCCTATGAGACGGAGATCGCCGGTTACAGGAAGATTGAACTGCCCATGTCCTACTGTCTGAACAGCATCAAGATGGAGGCCCGCACCCTGGCCAAGGCCAAGGGCTACGACTCCGTGCTGGACATGACCCTGCAGGAGTGCCGCATGGATCGCCAGACCCTGGAGGCCATGTGGACGGCCATCGGCGAGTACCTGCCCCACTTCCGCCGCTACATGCGGGCCAAGGCCGAGTACCTGGGTCATCATGACGGCCTGCCCTTCTACGACCTGTTCGCGCCGGTGGGCGAAAACACCCGCACCTTCACTGTGGAGGAGGCCCGGCAGAAGCTGATCGACGAGCTGGGCAAGTTCACCCCGAAAATGGCGGAATTCATCGACAACGCCTTCGAGCAGCGGTGGATCGACATGTTCCCCCGGGCGGGCAAGAGCGGCGGCGCCTTCTGCGCCGGGGCCCACGCCTTCGACCGGAGCCTGGTGATGACCAACTTCCAGGGCAGCTTCTCCGACGTGAGCACCATCGCCCATGAGCTGGGCCACGCCTGGCACAACCGCTGCATGGCGGGCCTGCCCAGCATGATGACCCACGCGCCCATGCCTCTGGCGGAGACAGCCTCCATCTTCAACGAGACCATGCTGGCCCACCAGGTGCTCAAGACCGCTACCCCCGGGGAGAAGTTCACCCTGCTGGAGAGCAGCCTGATGGAAATCACCCAGACGGCGGTGGATATCTACAGCCGCTACCTGTTTGAGACGGAGGTTATCGACACCCGCGCCGACCACGCCATGACCGTGGACGAGCTGAAGGACGCCATGCTCCGCGCCCAGGACGCCACCTACGGCGACGGCCTGGACAAGAACGTCCGCCATCCCTACATGTGGGCCTGCAAGAGCCACTACTACTCCTCCGGCCTGAACTTCTACAACTTCCCCTATGCCTTCGGCGACCTGTTCGGCAAGGGCGTGTTCGCCCAGTGGCTGGAGAAGGGCGACGCCTTCGTGGAGGACTACTGCAAGCTGCTGCGTTCCTGCGGCTCGGCTTCCATTGCGGATGTAGCGGCCAGCGTTGGCATCGATGTGCGCAGCGTGGACTTCTGGCGCTCCAGCCTGGAGGTGGTGCGCAAGGACATCGACGAGTTCTGCGCCCTGTGCGCGTCCCAGCAGGCCGAGCGCAAATAATACTTGCGTTCTACCGTGCTTTGTGTTAGAATAACAGGGCTTGATACGCAAGGAGGTTATTACCATGGGTGTTGTGAATATCATTCTTTCCGTGATTCTGATTCTGGCCGCACTGTTCATGATCGTCACCGTGCTGCTGCAGAGCAGCAACGTGAAGGGTCTGGGCGCGATTGCCGGCCAGATGGACAGCTATTTCAGCAAGAACAAGGCCAAGACGGTGGAAGCGAAGCTGGCACTGGGCACGAAGATCGCCGCGGCGGTGTTTGTGGTGCTGTCTCTGCTGATGCTGCTGCTGGACAAGTTCGCCTGAGTCTGTCATCACGCAAAATATGGCTGCTGCTCCCAAGCCGCAGCCTTTTTTGCGTTGGGTGAAACCGACATCAAGGAATCGCGCCAGCGTCGAAGGGGTCAAGGGGCGATGCCCCTTGTGGGGTGCAGGGGTGAAACCCCTGCGCAGGTCTGGGCGGCAGCCCAGTGCAGCACGTTTGAACAGCAAAAAGGAAAAGAAGAAAACGCGAGTTTCCAAGCAGACGGCGCAGCCCGTCCGCGTAGGAAACGGCAGGTTCCGAGGCCTGCAAGGGAACGACCTCCCCTCTCCCACCATCGTCCATCCTTGCACAGCACCGGAGAACCATACACGGGTTATTCTTTTCGGCTGAATGTGTATCAGCCAGAGCAACAAATCGGGATTTGTGGAGGAAAGATGATTATCGAAGTAGACAAGACGAACTTGTTTCAGGCCGCCGTCATACATTCCATCTCATGGAAGGAATCACATCGTTCTTTCTGTGCGCCTGATTTTGTCGAGATGCACACAGCTGAAAGACAGCGGGAATATATTCATAATAAAATGAAGGACGGCAGCAAATTCTTTCTGCTGATTGATGATTGTCCGGTTGGCATTGTTTCGGTAAAAGAAAGTCTGATTGAAGACCTTTATATCCTCCCGGACAAACAGAACATGGGCTATGGCACGAAGCTGCTGCAGTTCGCTGCTGCGCAATGCGCCGACACGCCCACTCTGTGGATACTCGAAAACAACACCAATGCAAAACGGCTGTATCATAGAATGGGATTTCGGGAAACAGGCAGAATCCATGCAATCGCCGACGGCCTTGATGAGATTGAGCTTTCACACGTATAAATTCCAATTTATCGCTTTTGCGTCCGCTATCCGGCAGGACGCTTTTCTTGATGCTCCCTTGTCAAGGGAGCTTGGGGTCGCTCCGATGCTGTCCACGGAACCTGCCGTTTCCTACGCGGGCGAACTGCGTCGCCTGCTTGGAAACTCGCGCTTTTCGCTTTTCCTTTTGAGTTGTTTGAACGTGTTGCGCTGGGCTGCCGCCCAGACCTGCGCAGGGGCCTTGCCCCTGCACCCCACAAGGGGCATCGCCCCTTGACCCGTTTTCGCTGGCGCGGTTTCTTGGAGAAGTCGTAACATGCAAAAAGGGACGCCCCGCCATGGGACGTCCCTTTTTCAGTCAGGTGAAACTCAGGGCTGCTTGCCGATGTAGGCCAGGATGCCGCCGTCCACATACAGGATGTGGCCGTTGACGAAGTCGGAAGCCTCGGAGGCCAGGAACACGGCGGGGCCGCCCAGGTCGGTGGCTTCGCCCCAGCGGTTGGCAGGAGTCTTGGCCAGGATGAACTGGTCGAAGGGATGACGGCTGCCGTCAGGCTGCACCTCGCGCAGGGGCGCGGTCTGGGGGGTCGCAATGTAGCCCGGGCCGATGCCGTTGCACTGGATGTTGTATCCGCCGTACTCGGAGGCGATGTTCTTGGTCAGCATCTTCAGGCCGCCCTTGGCCGCAGCGTAGGCGGAGACGGTCTCGCGGCCCAGCTCGGACATCATGGAGCAGATGTTGATGATCTTGCCATGGCCCTTCTTGATCATGGAGGGGATCACAGCCTTGGCCACGATGAAGGGAGCGTTCAGGTCCACGTCGATGACCTGACGGAACTGGGCGGCGGTCATCTCGCACATGGGGATGCGCTTGATGATGCCGGCGTTGTTCACCAGGATGTCGATCACGCCAACCTCGGCCTCAATCTTGGCCACCATGGCATTCACCGCATCCTCGTCGGTCACGTCGCAGACATAGCCGTGGGCCTTGATGCCCTTCTCGGCATAGGCGGCCAGGCCCTTGTCCACCAGCTCCTGCTTGATATCGTTGAAGACGATGGTCGCGCCCGCGTCCGCCATGGCGGTGGCGATGGCGAAGCCAATGCCGTAGGAAGCGCCGGTTACCAGGGCAATCTTGCCCTCAAGAGAAAACATGTTGTTCATGGGAATCGCTCCTTTCAGTTTGTATCCAAAGGGATGGTTCGCATGGTTCACGCCGGGAGCCCCGGCGGTGCTGCCGCATCAGAGGATGTCCGTGGTGGCCACGCCGTCCATGTCGTCGAAGTCCTGGTTCTCGCCGCACATGCCCCAGATGAAGGTATAGGCCTGGCTGCCGGAACCGGCATGGATGCTCCAGGAGGGGCTGATGACCGCCTGCTCGTTGCGCATGACGATGTGGCGGGTCTCCTGGGGCTCGCCCATGTAGTGCATGACGAAGGCGTCCTTGGGCATATCGAAGTACAGGTAGACCTCCATGCGGCGGTCATGGGTGTGGCAGGGCATGGTGTTCCACACGCTGCCGGGCTGCAGCTGGGTCATGCCCATGACCAGCTGGCAGCTTTCCACCTGACCGGGCAGGATGTACTTGCAGATGGTGCGGTGGTTGGACTGCTCCAGGCTGCCCAGCTCCACCCGCACGCAGTCCTCCGGCCGGATGTACACGGTGGGGTACTCCTTATGGGCGGGGCAGCTGTTCAGGTAGAACTTGGCGGGATGCTCGGGATCGGCGCTGGCGAAGGAAATGTCCCTGCTGCCCCGGCCGATGTACAGGCCATCCTTGTAGCGCAGGGTATAGACCGTGCCGTCCACGGTCACGGTGCCCTCGCCGCCGATATTGATAACGCCCATCTCGCGCCGCTGCAGGAAATATTCCGCCCGCAGCTCATCGCCAGCGGTCAGCACCAGCGCCTTGGTAACGGGGGTCGCGCTGCCGGTGATGATACGGTCGATGTGGCTGTACACCAGCTTGATGTCGTCAGGCCGGAACAGATCCTGGATCAGGAACTCCTCCCGCAGGCGGGCGGTATCGTAGGTCTTCACGTCCCGGGGAGAGGCTGCCGTACGAAGCTCCATGGGATGATCCTCCTTTGCGGTTGTAAATACTTACACGGGGTTGACAGGGTTCATCGCGGATAAACGATCGCCTGTGCAGTACTATTTTACAACGATTCCCTGCTTTTGAAAAGAGGGAAAAACAAATTCCCCGAAATTTCGGTTTTTTCCCTGCTCCTTCCCTGCCGCGGAAGCCTCGTCCCCCGTGCCCGTTCCTCCGCACTCTCCACAGCGCCGATGTGCGCAGGGCAGGCCTTTTCCTTCATGCGTCAGCCTTGCGGACGGCATCGCTAACCTTATTCTCCACGCTCATACGGACGAAGCTGGTCATCAGCCGACGTTCCCTGATCGACCGGAGCCACAGGGACATTGGCGTTGCGGGTACCGTGCGGGCAATATTGCACAGGCTTGCTCCTGCGCCCGAAGTGGCTGATGGGGGGGCACATTGCGAGTCTGATTTGCTTCAGAATCCGCCGAGGCGCCGGAGCCGCATCCATCCTGATCTGCCGGAAAGTACCGTTTGAATGAAGAAAAGCGCGTTTCCGTTCAGCTATGCACCAATATCGTTTGCTTTGCATTGCAGAATCAATGTAGGTAATGGCATGGGCAGCATTGTCTGCGGCGCGGTAAAGGTCTGCATTCTCAACAGCCGTATCCTGTGGTTCTTTCACTTCTGCCCTACGCCCGCCTCGCCTGCGAATGGCTGGATCAACGGCGTGTTTTGCTTGTAGAGCAAGGGCGCCAGCGTGAACGACCTTCCCGCGGCGATGGCGGCAGTCATCGTGCGCACGAGGGAGTGCAAGACCCGTGAGTGTCCGCCGAGCCTGCGTCCCCGCCGCAGCAGTACAACGCGGTGCCGCCCCCGGAGTTTTGGGGACGGCAGTTAATCCTTCTGCACCCGGCCCATGGACAATTTCATCGAGACGGTCAGTGGCGTCGGTATCGGCTTTGGTCTGTGCGAGAACATCAGGCCGGATCGGGACTGGATCCACATCGCCCATGGCGTGCGCATCACGGCGGCGGGGCTTCGTTACGTAATCTACGCCCTTGCCACGGCGCTGGAGGATCCGGCGTGGGTCATCGCGGAGCCCGTGGGTACCTGATCGCTCCCATGGGCAATGAGCGCGTGGGCGACGTGAGCAACGTGCCCACCACCATCAACCGCCTGACGGACTCCGTGTTCAACACCCCACCGCCCTCCTGCGCAGTGCGGACTGCGTCAAGCAGCAGTGCGGCTTCATCGGCCGCAATCCGGCCCTGCTGCGTGGAAGGAAGGAGCAACATGCTGCATACGGTGGCCCTTGTCGCGTCGATGCAGACCCGTGGCCGTCCTCCGGTGCGGCAGACGCCCCCGGGAAGGCTGGCCGTGCAGGGCTTGACCGGGTCTTATGGAGCTGGGGCTTGCACCTATCATATCCTCATACGTGCCGTCCGCACATGGGCGGAAGCCAGTCAGCGGCACCTGCCCGGCTGCGCAGGACTGTCCGACGGAATGCAAGCAGGGCAGGACGGCAGCCCGTCCGCATGGCTTGCCAAAATAGTAATCCGAACCAGGGGCTGTTGCGTCCATGGTTCGGATTTCATGCTCTTGATTCCGGTTTTTATTCGCCAAGCGTCGGCGCAGTGAGGCCTCGTTCTGTACGGCGCTACCCGCCTTCTCCGGCGCACGTGATGACTCAGCCTTCCGCCCGGATGGCAAGCGCGTCGGGGGTGACCCGGATCACATCCCCCGCGCGGTGGCTGATGCTGCGGCCATCCGCCAGACGGAGCGTGCCTGCGCGGTCTGCGCGGATCACCGCCTGCTCCAGGCAATGCTCCTTCCAGGTGATATCCACCTCATACCCGCCCCGGGCGCGCAGCCCGCGCACCGCGCCCTCCGGCCAGCAGGCGGGCAGCGCAGGCAGCAGGCGCAGCATACCCTCGTGGCTCTGGAGGAGCATCTGGGCAACGGCCGCCGTCGCGCCGAAGTTGCCGTCAATCTGGAAGGGCGGGTGGTTGTCCAGCAGGTTGGGCAGGGTGGAACGGGTCAGCAGCAGGCGCAGATGCTCCCAGCTGCTGTCGCCATCCAGCAGCCGCGCATAAAAATTGATGATCCATGCACGGCTCCAGCCCGTGTGCCCGCCGCCGTGAGACAGTCTGCGCTCCAGGGTGGCGCGGGAGGCTGCCAGCAGTTCCGGCTGGTCGGGGGTGATCTGCGTGCCGGGATGCAGGGCGAACAGGTGTGAAATGTGCCTGTGACCGATCTCCTGCTCCTCATAATCCCGGCCCCATTCCAGCACCGTGCCCCGGGAACTGATGCGGATGGGCCGCAGCCGCCCCAGCACCCCCTCATAGGGGGATACATCCACGTCCAGCAGCCGCCCGCAGCGGCACAGGGCCTGGAACAGCTCCCGCAGAATTTGCGTGTCCATGGCCGCATCCTGGCACAGGCTGCCCTTCTCACCTCCGGGCAGGATGTAGGTGTTCTCCGGCGAGCAGGAGGGCGATACCGTCAGGAAGCCCTCCCCGTCGGTGACCATGGTGTCCATGAAGAACGCCGCAGCCTCCTGCATCAGCGGGTAGTACCCGCGAAGGAAATCCAGGTCCAGGGTGTACTCAAAGTGCGTGGCAATGTGCAGGCACAGCCAGGCCGCGCCCATCTGCCACACGGTGGAGGCAATGTAGCTGTCCTGGGGGGCGCAGTCGCCCCAGATGTCCGTATTGTGGTGCGCCACCCAGCCGGAGGCCCCGTACATGCTTCGGGCTACCTCCCGCCCATGAGGCAGCATCCGCTTCATATGCTCAAACAGCGGCAGATGCATCTCGGACAGGTTGCAGATTTCCGCCGGCCAGTAGTTCATCTGTGTGTTGATGTTGATGGTGTATTTGCTGCCCCAGGCGGGGTCGAAGCGCTCGTTCCACAGGCCCTGTAGGTTGGCGGGCAGGGAACCGGGGCGGCTGGAGCAGGCCAGCAGATAGCGGCCAAAGCGGAAGTAGCCGTTGATCAGCCCGAAATCCTCCTCCCCTCCGGCAAACCGACGCAGCCGTTCGTCCGTGGGCAGGGTCTCCAGCTGCGCATCCTCGGGAAGGGACAGGTCGCAGCGGTCCATGATGGCGGACAGGTCGGCCACGTGCGCCGCGCGGATGGCGTCGTAGCCCACCGCCGCCGCATCGTCCAGCATGGACAATGCCGCCTGCACGGGATCCTCATGGCGGAAGCTGGTGGCCCCGGCGCAGAGCAGGTCGCAGTCCCCGTGGCAGCACAGCGTTGCACCCAGCATGTCCGCCTCGCCCCGGATGATGCGCAGCGCGCAGGCGTAGGCGACGCCGTCGTCCCCTGTTTTGCCGGTCATGACAAGCGTCCGGGCGTCTGTGGCATACAGCCTGCCCACATGGCCGCCCCGGCGAAGCAGCACGTCAAAGGGCCCGCCGGAGGCCCGGAGGCACAGCACCTGGTGCGGCGCAGAGATGAAGGTTTCCCGCCGGTAGTCGACGCCATCCAGGCGGTACTGCACCTGATGCACCCCCGTGCGCAGGCACAGCGCGCGCCGGTAGTCCTCCGTTTCCGGCGGGAAGGCCTGGCGCATATCCCGGCTGCTGAGGTTGCGGAGGGTGTGCAGGCTCATGGCGGGATGGGCCTCGGCATAATACAACACCACATCGCACAGGGGCTCGTAGTGGCGCTCGTCGTCTCCCGTAGCGGCAAAGGTGCGCAGCGCCAGCCGCTCCGCCTCACGGATGCGCCCCTGCCCAAGCAGCGCCCGCAGCTGCGGCATATACGCACGGGCATCGGGATTCACCCTGTTCGTGAACCCTCCCGACCACAGGGAATCCTCGTTCAGCTGCAGCCGCTCGACGGTAACGCCGCCGAACACCATCGCCCCCAGCCGGCCGTTGCCAAGGGGGAGCGCCTCGTCCCAGGATGCGGCAGACTGCAGGTAGCGCAGCTCGGTCATACTCCATTCCTCCTGTAAAACGTAACGTTTCGCTTTTGACCATAGGGTATCATGTTTTTCTGCTTATGTCAAGGTTGACGGCACGAATTTTCTATGCAATAATGGTTCATCCAAACATAGGAGGCTGTGATGCATGGCTGCGACCATCAAGGACATTGCCCAGCGCACCGGGCTGGGGCTGGCGACCATCTCCAAGTATCTCAACGGCGGCCATGTGAAGCCCGCCAACCAGGCAGCCATCGAGGAAGCCATCCGCGCCCTGGACTACAAGGTCAACGAAACCGCCCGCAACCTCAAGACCCGCCGCACCGGCTATGTGGGCCTGGTGCTGCCCGCGCTGAACAACCGCTTCATGATGGAAATCGTCAACGAGATGCAGTATGAGCTGCGCCGCTGCGGCCTGGGCTCCGCCCTGTGCTGCATTCCCTCCGGTAATATGGAAGAGCGCCTGCAGGGCGAAATGGAGGCCGTGGATTTCCTCCTGCAAAAGGGCGTGGACGGCGTGATCAACATGCCGCTGAACGAGGACGGCACCCACCTGACCAGGCTGCTGAACCAGCGCATTCCCGTGACGCTCATCGACAAGCAGATTCCCGAACTGGCCAGCCAGGTGAGCGCGGTGATTGTGGACAACGTGGCCGCCGCCCGCCAGGCCACGGACGAGCTGATCAACGCTGGGCACCGGCACATCCTGGGCCTGTTTCTGAATGCGCAGAACTACACCGCCCGCCGCCGCCATGAGGGCTTCTGCGACGCGCTGAAGGAGCGCAGCATCCCCCTGGAGGGTACCCGGACGCTTTTCAACGACATGAAGGACGACGCAGCCTTCCAGGCCAGGGTCATCGAAACCCTCCGGGAGATGAAGCCCACCGCCATCTTTGCCACCACCGCCAACCTGACGCGCATCGCCCTGCAGTCACTGTGCGAGCTGAGCATGGCGATTCCCGGGGACGTGTCGGTCATCGGCTTTGACGGGGTGGGCTTGTATGACAGCGTGGGGCTGAAGCTGTATTCGATCATGCAACCCACCGGGGACATCGGCGCGGCCGCCGCACGGATCATGGCCATGCAGATTGAGGCCATCGCCCAGGGCAAAATGCTTCCGCCGCAGGTGCGCACCCTGTCCACCACGCTGGTGCGCGGCTCATCCCTGCGCAGCCTGTAACACATCCCCGGGGAACCGCGCCAGCGAAAACAGGTTAAGGGTCCATGCTCCCCTGCGCAGGTGCAGGGGCGGCATTAGCCCCTGCGCAGGGGTATCGCGTCAGCCCAGCGTTCCCCTGAAACCAAGTGAGCAACCGGGCAGGCGACGCAGTCTGCCCGCGATGGAAACGGCAGAAAAGACTGCACCCGTGGATCGCGCCAGCGAAAACGGATCAAGGGGCCATGCCCCCTTGCAGCCTCAAGCCCGCCCTTTAGCCGCCATGGCTCCCCACTATCCGGATTGTCCGCCCGCCCTGCCCGGGGCGTTTTTTTTATCTTTGTGCAATTTGCTATTGACAGCGTCCGTACTTTGTGCTATATATAAAGTGAAACGATTCGTTCTTATATAATCAAGTTAACCGAAACGATACCCATTTTGTCGAGACAGGAGGAGCCGCATGAACAAGCTGACAGCCCGACAAACCGTACCAGCCATACCGATCGGCCAAAAGACCTTCCGCCAGCGCGTTGTGTCCGATTTCAAGAAATACAAGGCGATCTACGCCATCGCGCTTGTCTGCCTGATGTATTACTTCATCTTCCGCTACGCGCCCATGGGCGGTCTGGCCATCGCCTTCAAGAACTACCGCCCGGCGCGGGGCCTGTGGGGCAGCAAGTGGGTGGGGCTGCAGTGGTTCCGGGAGTTTTTCTCCAGCTACTATTTTCCCCGCCTTCTGCGCAACACGCTGACCATCAACCTACTTTCCCTGCTCATTGGCAGCACGCTACCCATTGTGCTGGCCCTGCTGCTCAACGAGGTGCGCCACAGGGGCTACCAGCGCACCGTGCAGACCGTCACCTACATGCCGCACTTCGTCTCCCTGGTGGTGGCCTGCGGCATTGTACTGGATCTGCTGAGCTATCGCGGCGCGGTGAACAAGATCATCCAGGCCTTCGGCGGCGAGCCCGTCATGTTTGCCAACATTCCGGAATATTTCCCGTGGATTTACGTGTTCTCCGACGTGTGGCAGAACCTGGGCTACAACAGCATCGTCTACCTGGCGGCGCTGACCTCCATCAGCATGGAGCTGTTCGACGCTGCGGCCATCGACGGCTGCAACCGCTTCCAGCGCATCTGGCATGTGACCCTGCCCGGCATTATGCCCACCATCGTGCTGCTGCTCCTGATGAAGATGGGCAGCATGATGACCGTGGGCTATGAGAAGATCATCCTGCTGTACAACGACGCGGTGCTGGAGAGAGCCGACGTGTTCAGTTCCTTCGTCTACCGCTACGGCATGCTGGGCGGCAATTACAGCTACTCCGCCGCGGTGGATCTGTTCAACAACGTGGTGAACATCATCCTGCTGGTGATCTTCAACAGCATCGCCCGCAAGGTGTCCGACATTTCACTGTGGTAAGGGAGGAATGACCATGCGCCGCAAAACGGTGGAAAAGCCCTGGAACTATGGCAAGGCCTCTCTGGGGAGCCGCATCTTTGACACCTGCAACTACGTTTTCCTGTTCATTCTGTGCGTCGTCATGCTCTACCCGCTGTGGTACGTGCTGTGCTGCTCCTTCTCCGACCCAGCGCTGCTGATGCGCCACACGGGCATGCTGATGCTGCCCCTGGACTTCTCCCTGGCCGGATATGAGAAGGTGCTGAACTACTCCCCTCTATGGAACGCCTACGGTGTGACCATCTTCGTGGTGGTGGTGGGCACGTCCATGAACATGCTGGCCTCCATCCTCTTTGCCTATGTGCTGTCCTGCAAGGACATGATGTGGCACAAACTGATCACGGGCCTGGCCGTGTTCACCATGTACTTCTCTGGCGGCATGATTCCCACCTACCTGGTGGTCAAGGGCGTGGGCCTGTACGACACCATCTGGGCCATGATCATCCCTGGCCTGATCAGCACCTACAACTGCATCATTCTGCGCACCGCCTTCTACGGCATCCCTGACTCCCTCCTGGAATCCGCCCGCATTGACGGCGCGGGGGCGCTGCGCATCCTGTTCACGGTGTGCGTGCCGCTGATCGTCCCCTCCATCGCCACGGTGTCCCTGTTCTACGCCGTGGGCCACTGGAACTCCTGGACCAACGCCCTGCTCTACATCCGCAAGCAGGAACTGATGCCCTTGCAGATGGTGCTGCGCGCCCTGCTGATCCAGAACGAAGCCGTAGAGGTCACCGGCGGCCAGGACCTGCAGACGGAGCTGAACGCACTGCTGCTCAAGTACGTGGTGATCGTGGTATCCACGGTGCCCATCCTGTGCGTGTATCCCTTCATCCAGCGCTACTTCACCAAGGGCGTAATGATCGGCGCGGTGAAGGGCTGACGCTTCCCCATCCGAATGTATCAGCGGCGGATGACAGCCGCTGGGCAGATCAATATGAAGGAGGACGAACCATGAAAACCCGTATCGTTTCCCTGCTGATGTGCGTGGCCATGCTGTGCACACTCATCACCCCCATCGCCATGGCTGAGGAGCCCACCACCATTACCTGGCTGCATCAGTCCTGGGATGTGCCCGGGCTGGATCACTGGTATGACGCGCTGTGGGTGAAGGAGTTGGAGTCCCGCCTGAATGTGAAGTTCGAGTTCATCACGGTCAATGCCACCGACAACTACGATAACGTGATCAACCTGAACATCTCCGGCGGCGACTGGCCTGACCTGATCTCCTGGAACTGGTCGAACTACTCCGGCGGCATTGAAGCTGCCATCGAGGACGGCCTGGTGGAAGCCTTCTCCCTGGCCGAACTGAAGGAAAAGGTGCCCAACTACTACAACCTGATTGCCGGCAACGAGGCCATCAACCGCGCCATGACCCTGACCGACGGCACCGTGGCCACCTTCTGCCACGTGGAGGAAAGCACCAAGCGCAACGCCTACTCCGGCTATGCCATCCGCAAGGACTGGCTGGATCGCCTGGGCCTGGCCGTGCCCACCAACATGGCTGAACTGCATGACGTGCTTGTAGCCTTCAAGGAGCAGGACGCCAACGGCAACGGTGATCCCTCCGATGAGATCCCCATGTCCGACCGCTCCTCCCTGAACCTGATGAGGGAACTGTCCGCCGCCTGGGGTCTGGTGTACAACAGCCCGCAGCTGGATCCTGTCACCGGCGAGGTAACCTACTGGACCGAGGTCAACAACGGCCAGAACTTCCGCGACTTCGTGCTGACCATGCGCCAGTGGTACGCCGAGGGGCTGATTGATCCCCAGTTCACCACCAACACCCAGACGGAAATCAACTCCTACGTCACCAGCGACAAGCAGGGCTTCTACCACACCAACACCAACCGCTATTCCGGCTACTACACCCTGCTGCGCGACACCGTGGCCTCCTACGCCGACCCTGACGGCGTGGTGCTGCTGCCCCTGGAGCGCTTCGGCTACGAATACACCGCCGAGGGCGAGGAAGCCAAGCACTATACCACTGCCATGAACACCCTGAACTGGGTTGCCTCCCAGGAGGGCAATGTCATCACCAGCGCCGCCCGCAAGGCCGGCAAGGTGGACAAGATCCTTGAACTGATCAACTACATGTACTCCGAGGAAGGCACCACCCTCATCAGCTGGGGCGTGGAGGGCGTGAGCTTCGACTATGACGCCGAGGGCAACAAGGTCTGGAAGGACGTTGTGCTGAACACCAACGACGGCTCCCTGAGCTCCAACGCCGTGATGCAGTACTGCATCCCCACCCGCGGCGAGTTCCCCAAGATCATGGATCTGAAGGCTTGGATGACCGTGGACGCCAGCCATCCTGACGGCCAGACCGCCCTGGACTACAACTACGGCGCGGACAAGGATCTGCTGATCCCCAACATCCAGCTGGTGGGTGAGGACGCCGATACCTACACCCGCATCATCAATGACGTGAACACCGCCATTGCCGAGACCTTCCTGTCCGTCATCATCGGCAACAAGCCTGAGAGCGCCATTGACGACATGTTCAAGACCATCGACGGCATGGGCATTCAGCAGGCCATCGACATCTATGCCCAGGTATATGCCAACTACCTGAGCAAGGACGTCCTGCAGTAATGGATCCATCCTCGTGAACCCTTGCAGGAGCCATGCGGAGCATTCGCCTCCGCATGGCTCCTCTTCTTTACAGAACGGGCGTTATGCCTTATCATAGTGGGCAACAGGTGTCAAAGGCACCCAGCGGGAGGGACACACCATGGCTGCATTCAGGTTTGCCATCCTGGGAGCCGGCAGCATTGCCGGCAAGTTCTGCAACGCGGTATCACTGACCGAGGGCTGCTGCGTCTGCGCGGTGGCCAGCAAGAGCATGGAGCGGGCACGCGCCTTCGCGGAGCGGAACGGCATCCCCCGCCATTACGACAGCTATGAGGCGCTGCTTACCCAGGAGAAGCCTGACTGCGCCTACATCGCCGTAACGCCCAACGACCATCATCGCCTGACCATGCTGTGCATCCGCCACGGCGTTCCCGTCCTGTGCGAGAAGGCCATGTTCCAGGACAGCCTGGAGGCCCGGGAGGCCTTTGCGGCCGCAGCCGACCGCAGGGTCTTTGTGATGGAGGCCATGTGGAGCCGGTACCTTCCGGCAGTGCGGCGGGTGCGGCAGTGGGTGGCGGGCGGCGCCATCGGCCTAACGGAAATCAGCCAGTTTTCCATTGGCTTCGCCGCGCCGGAGGAGCCCGGCAACCGCTACTTCAATCCCCGGCTTGGCGGCGGTGCGGCCAGGGACATCACGGTCTACGCCTATGAGCTGACAACCTGGATCCTCGGCCAGGGCATCAGGAGCATGTCGGTGTCCGCCACATGGGGCGAAACCGGCGTGGATCTGAGCAACCACATCGCCATGGAATTTGACCACACCCTGGCCGATCTGTCCGCCAGCTTCGTCGCCAGGATGGAGGAGCGCATGGTGATCTACGGCCGGGCCGGGAAGATCGTCCTGCCCAAGCCCCACCACGCCTCCGAAGCCTTCCTGTACGACGCCCGGGGCGAGCTGGCGGAGCATTTTGCGGATACGCAGACCCGCAACGGCTTTACCTATGAGATTCAGGACGCCATGCAGGCCATCCGCGCCGGGCAGCTGGAGAGCTCCACCGTGCCCTGGAGGGACACCCTGGCCTGTGCGGAGCTGTTCGACCGGATTGCCGAAACCAGGCGCTGATCCGCCCGGCGTCCAGATACCAAAAAAGTGGCCCGAGGGCCACTTGCAGGCTGTCAATCAGCCTGTGGGCATGCCGGAGGGAGAGCAGCCCCTCCGGCTTCTTTCATATCCGGCGACTTTGATGGAGGAGCGACTCCTTCTCATCACCGGTGGAAAAGGCCCTGACCAATCCGCTTGTCCGGCCATCATCAGGAACAGGGCCTGGCGCCGTCCTGAGCTTCACCCCTTCCTCCGTCGGAGCGCTGCGATCATGCGGGCAGGCTCCGTGCGCACAGGGCGTTCCTCCTTCGCAAAAAGAGTGGCCTTCGGGCCACTCTTTTTGCGCGCATCAACGGGTCTTCCAGCCTTCCGGCAGGTAGTCGGTCTGCGCGGCGATCATATCGTCGAACAGCTTCTCGCCGTCGCGGATGTCCACCCGGTTCATCAGCGGATCGTTCATGAACGTGGTCAGCGCCAGCTCCCGGTCGCAGGTCAGCGCAGCCTTCAGCGTCGCCCGCTGGTTGTTCACATGACGCATGGTCAGGCCCAGGATGCCGTCCGCCATGGGGCCGGCGTACACCGGGGCAATCTGATCCCGGCGGAACAGGGCGTTGGTCTCCACCACCGCGCCCAGGGGCAGGTTGGGGATCTGGCCCCGGTTGGGGATGTTCACGTTGGTGACCATGTCGCCCAGGCCCAGCAGCGCCTTCATCATCAGGTGGCCTTCCTCACCGGTGGCCTTGAACTCAATCTTCTCCTCGCCGGAGAGCAGGCGGGCGCGGCGGGCCAGGCGGCGTTCCAGATCCTCCACGCGCCAGGAGACCTTCGTCAGGCCAAAGCCCCAGGAGCGCACGGTTTCCGGATCCTTCAGGTACCAGGGGGGCATGAACTCCGCCAGGTGACGGTCGCCCGCAGCGGCGATGTTGCCGTAGCGCAGGAACAGGTCGAACTTCACCTTGTGGGAGCAGTCGAAGGAGTTGTTCATCCAGTTGTCGTCCTTGCCTTTGACAAAGCCCGTCTCCCGGTACTTCTCGCAGAACTGGCGGTACAGGGGGAACAGATCCATCTCCTTGTAGGAGGCGGAGGACAGCCAGGTGAAGTGGTTCACGCCCTGGACGTTGACCTTGATCTCCTGCCGGGGCACGTCCTTGATGCCGCACAGATCCTCCAGCATGGAGGCCAGCAGCTTCTGGGTGCCGAAGACTTCATGGCAGCAGCCGAAGGCCTTGATTTCGGGGAAAACCTCGTACAGGGTGGACATGCACAGGGTCATGGGGTTGGTGTAGTTGATAACCCAGGCGTCGGGGGCATTGTCGCGGATAGCCTCGGCGATCTCCCGGAACATGGGAATGGTGCGCAGGGCGCGCATGAAGCCGCCCGGGCCCACCGTGTCGCCCACGGACTGGTATACGCCCAGCCGCTCGGGGGCGTGAACGTCGCTGGCCATTTCCTTGAAGGTGGCGGGCAGAATGGAGATCACCACGAAGTCCGCGCCCTGCAGCGCCTCGGGCAGGGTGTCGGCCACGGTGTAGGTCCAGTGGGACACCGCGTCAGGGTGCTGCGCGGTCATTTCGCCGATGACGCGGTTCTTCTCCGCCGCGTCCCGGTCAATGTCGTACAGGCTGACCGTGCCCTCCATGCCATCATCCATGGCCAGGTCGGTCATGAAGCCCCACGCCCATCCGCGGGAGCCGCCGCCCACATAGGCAACCTTGAGATCCTTGGCTTTTCCATCCACAAAACGCATGGTTCTGTTTCCTCCTTGATTGTTGATGGTAGTACCAACAGTTTAGCCCTTCGGGCCCGCCGTTGCAATACCCCGGGCGAAATATTTCCGGCTTCCTGCCGCCCGCCCTTTGACAACCCCGGCAAACCATGGTATCGTTATGTTTGTCTTCCGGGCGGCTCCAGGCCCTGCGGAAGCATCGTGCGCCGGACGCATGCCCTGTCCCGGCGCAGAAAGGCTGGCGATTTCCATGCATCTGAGCAAATCGGCCCGATCCTGGCTGACAGCCACGACGGGCGCAGTGATCATCGCGGCGGGCGTATGCCTGCTCAAGCGCGGCAGCCTGAACGGAAGCCTGTCCTCCCTCATGCAGGTGCTCAGCGACGGCTGCTTCATTGCCGGCGCGCTGTATTTCAGCGTGTACTTGCTCATGCGTATCTCCCGCGCCGGGGGCTTCGACATGTCCGGCTACCTGGGGCACGCCATGGCGCGGCTGTTCTCCCGCCGCAAGGAGGAGGACAAGCCCGGCAAGGACTACTACACCTACCGCACCGAGAAGGAGGAGGCCCGCCAGGCCCGTCAGCCCTCCCCCGTGCAGCGGATGCTGCTGTGGATCGGGCTGAGCTTTCTCCTGCTGTCCGTGCTGCTGGTGGGGGGCTATTTCCTCGCCGCCTGATCCGGGCCGCAACCTGTCTCCTTTGGCCCGGTATTGGATGCTTTCCACCAAATTCTTTCCCGTTTTTTGTTCCTGCCGCCTTGACAGACGGCGGCAATACCATTACAATATGTAATGATCGGCTGTCGGAGGGCTGCGCAAGCGTCCTTCCGTGCTGTTTTCAGATAAACATCCCTGTTTGCTGTAGCACCGCTGGTACAGCTTATGCTTCTGCCAGCGTCAATTTTCGCAGGCCGTCCCATGCATGGTGGTGGTCTGCCCATAAGAATGACAGGCGTGCGGGCTATTCTGCGCGTCCGGCAATGGGCGCGGTGCGCCCTGCCGCCAGTGTGGTTTTTGTGCGGTCCGGAGGCTTCTCTGTCCTCCGGCGAAAGGCCTCGATAGGGATCCATCCGAAAAGCAGCGTACAGCCGTGCGGAGCAATGTTTCCGCACGGCTTTTTGCCGGGACATGCATGCTTGAGACAAGAATTTCAACAGAAAGGGAGGGGAAGCCATGCCTACCATCATCTGGGTTCTGCTGGCGCTGCTGCTGGGCGGCGGCGCGGGCTGCGCCGGCGGTTACGTCTATCGCAGGAACATCGCCGAGAAGAAGATCGGCCGCACCGAGGAATATGCCCGGCATCTGTATGACGACGCCGTGCGCAAGGCGGACGAGTACAAGAAGGAAAAGGTTCTGGAAGCCAAGGAAGAAATCCTCCGGGCCAAGGCGGAGAACGACCGGGAAAAGGCTGAGAACGAGCGCGAGCTGCGCGAGCGCCGCAACGAGGTTCAGCGTACCGAGCGCCGTCTGCTCCAGCGGGAGGAAACCCTGGACAAGAAGGCCGACAACATGGAAGCCCGGGAGGACAGCCTGAACAGGAAGCAGGCGGAAATCCAGAAGCTCCAGGAGGAGACCGAGGCCATGCACGGCCGTCAGGTGCAGGAGCTGGAGCGCATCGCCGGCATGACCCAGGACGAGGCCAAGCAGGTCATTGTCGAGCGGGTGCAGAAGGACGCCTTCCACGACGCTGCCGCCATGGTGCGCGACATTGAAGCCCGCGCCAAGGAGGAGGGCGAGAAGAAGGCCCGCAACATTATCGCCCTGGCCATTCAGAAGTGCGCCGCCGACCATGTGGCTGAGTCCACGGTGAGCGTGATCGCGCTGCCCAACGACGACATGAAGGGCCGCATCATCGGCCGCGAGGGCCGCAACATCCGCGCCCTGGAGACGGCCACCGGCGTTGACCTGATCATCGACGACACCCCCGAGGCGGTCATCGTCTCCGCCTTCGACCCGGTGCGCCGCGAGATCGCCCGCATCGCCGTGGAGAAGCTGATTATGGACGGCCGCATTCACCCCGCCCGCATTGAGGAAATGGTGGAGAAGGCCAAGAAGGAAGTGGACAACCAGATCCGCGAAGCCGGTGAGAACGCCGTGTTCGAGACGAACCAGCACGGCATTCATCACGAGCTGGTGAAGCTCCTGGGCCGTCTTCGCTACCGCACCTCCTACGGTCAGAACGTGCTGAAGCACTCCATCGAGGTCAGCCATCTGGCGGGCCTGATGGCGGCGGAGCTGGGTGCGGACGTTCAGCTGGCCAAGCGTGCAGGTCTTTTGCACGACATTGGCAAGGCGGTTGACCACGAGGCGGAGGGCACCCACGTGACCCTGGGCGGCGAGCTGGCCCGGAAGTATCACGAGAGCCCGGACGTGATCCACGCGATCCTGGCGCACCACAACGATGTGGAGCCCCAGACGGTGGAGGCTGTGCTGGTGCAGGCAGCTGACGCGATTTCCGCGGCCCGTCCCGGCGCCCGCCGCGAGAGCCTGGAGAACTACATCAAGCGTCTGGAGAAGCTGGAAGAGATTTCGATGTCCTTCGACGGTGTGGAGAAGTGCTACGCCATTCAGTCCGGCCGCGAGGTACGCATCATGGTGAAGCCTGACGATGTGACCGACGAGGGCACGAAGATTCTGGCGAAGGAAATCGCCAAGCGGATTGAGAAGGAAATGGAATATCCCGGTCAGATTCGCGTGAACGTAATCCGCGAGACCCGTTCCACCGAATACGCCAAATGACCGGGCAGTGCCCGGACCCGGCTCGCGATTCAGTTGTGCGCCTTCGGTCATGCTGAATGAGCGTGGGGCTGTGCCGCTGCTTGGTCGAAGGCACGGCTCGCGGAGGGCGAGCCGCGCTTGCGGGGTCACGGCGCACAACGGGTGCGCCGCGACGCGGAACATGTCCAAAAGCCTCCTGCCCTTCGGCAGGAGGCTTTTGTTGCGCCCTCCGGGGGGCTGTCAGCCCCCCGGACCCCCTGACCCAGGGGGACGCTGTCCCCCCGGGCCCCCTATGCCGGGGGGATACCATCCCCCGAACCCCCGGGGATGCTGCCGGTGTGTGGTGTACACACGCCTGGCGGAATTCCGCAAGGACGGAAAGGTTTGCCGCCCTTGTGCATGGTATGCTCAGCATGAAAGGAGGGAGCGGCATGGACGAAGGGTGCATACAGCCCATCATGGATCTGATCGAGGCCACGCTGGACGCGGACATCACGGCGCAGGAGCTGGCGGATCAGGCGGGATACTCGCTGTGGCACTTCTGCCGCCTGTTCCAGCTGGAGGTGGGCATGCCGCTGATGCGCTACCGCACCCGCCGTCGGCTGGCCCATGCGCTGTGGGCCATCAGCCAGGGGAAAAGCGCCACCGGCGCGGCCCTGCGCTACGGCTTCGATACCCACGCAGGGTTCTACAAGGCCTTTTGCCGGGAGTACGGCTGCTCCCCCACCGATTACCTGAAGGCCCATCCGGCATTCATGCCCTGGCCCCTTCAGCTGCGAGAGGAGCAATACCTGATGCTGACCCACGAGAACTGGAAGAAGGCCCTGGCCGCCTGGAACCTGGCAGAGCTGCCGCTGAGCCCCGTTGTCTGCGAACCCACGGGCTTTGTGGCGGACAACGTGATCTACGCCGGGGAGGACTGGGTGCTCAAGGCCTACCTGGATCCGGCCCGGTGCGCGCGGATGGTGTCGTTGGCCCGGGCGCTGTCCGCCGCGGGGGTGGCAGTCTCCCTGCCGCAAGTCCTGCCCGACGGCAGCGACATGCTGGACTTCGGCACGTACAGAATTGTGCTGTGGAGCCGCTTGATGGGCGCCCCACTGGACGCGCCCCGGCTGATGGCGGGAGACGCCCATGCTGCCGGGCTGCGGATTGGCCGGACGCTACGGCAGCTGCACGCCGCCCTGGACACGCTGCCCGATCCCTCCGATGTGCGGGACTGCCATCTGGACGAGCACATCCTCACCTGGGCCATGCCCCGGGCGGAGAAGCATCTGCCCGCCGGGTTCCCGGCTGATTTTGCGGATCATGTCCGCCGTCTGTCGGGCCTGCGCCGGGGGCTGATTCATCGGGATCCCAACCCCAACAACCTCATCGACCTGCCGGACGGGCGCATTGGGGTGATCGACTTCGACCTGACGGAGCGGAACATCCGCCTGTTCGACCTGTGCTACGCAGCGACGGGCATCCTGCAGGCCTGCCTTGACCGGGACGTACCCTGGCAGACCCAATGGCCGCTGCTGCTGGAGGGCATTCTCACCGGCTACGGCGCGACCCTGGCAGAGCGGAAAGCCGCCCCCACGGTGCTGCTGGGCATCGAGTTGATCTGCCTGGCGGCCTTCTGCGACAATCCCAAGTACGCCCGGCTCTTCGATGACAATCTGCGTCTTTTGACCTGGCTGTGCGCCTGGCAGGCATGACGAAGACCGCTCCCATCCATCGGGAGCGGTCTTTTTTCATGCTATGCTTTACCGTGCCAGCCCTTCCTCATTCAGGTCAAAGAGCAGGTCAATCATGCCCCTGGGGTTGGGGCAGAAGCGGCCCTCATCCTGCAGGCGGTAGATATCCTCCCGGCTGGCCCAGCGGACGGCCTGGACTTCCTCCGTTTGCAGCGTCAGGGCATCGGCGGGGACGTCCGCCCGCACCAGGTAGTAATCGTCGAAGACCTCGTCATACGTGCGCGTCAGCAGCGGGGGGCTGCCCTGGAGCTGCACCGTCAGGCCGATCTCCTCCTGCACCTCGCGCTCGGCGGCCTGGGCGCTGGTTTCCCCCGCCTGGGCGCGTCCGCCCACGGAGTAGTCCCACAGCCCCGGGAACCACTGCTTGCTCTCCGTGCGCTGCTGGATGAGCATCTGCCCCGTCCGGTTGAACACCACCACATGCACCTGCATATGGTACATGCCTGCGGGCACCGGATCGTTCTTGTTCATCACCCTGCCGGTTTTGACCCGGTCAACGGTGTACAGATCCCACTGCTCCATGGGCGTTTGCCTCCTCTTTCGTATCTCAGGGAATCAGGGTAGCGAAGTAGATACAATCGCCCACGGGGCGGATTTTGCCGGTGGAGAGGGCATTGATTTTCTTCCCCCCCAGCACCACGGAGGAAGAAGATCCCCCGTCCAGGTTATAGGCGTTGATGCAGCCCATCTCCTGGCAGAGCTCGGCCATCTGCAGGATGGTGAAGCCCACGGAGCCCTTGTTTTCCGGGCCTTCCGTGGCGATGATGAGGTACTCGAGGGGGCCTGTCTGCCCCAGGGCGATGCGCTGGGTGGCCTTGGCGGGGGCGTTGCCCACATCGGCATGCTCCAGGCTGGTCAGGGCCTTGCCGTCCACCACCAGCCCCGGGCCGAAGCAGAAGGCGTGCATGACCGTACCTGCATATCCCGCGAAGTCCTCCTTCTCGCACTGGGGGAGGATGGTGAAATCGCCGTTCTCGTCAATGATGAGGATATCGCGCTTGCCGTCGGGACGGTTGCGCCACATTTTGCCGCTGCGCACCACGATGCCGTTCTGATGGAAGCTGAAGTAATCGCCGTTGATGGCCAGCACGGCGTTATTCTTTTTCGCCATGGAGCTGACGACCATGGTCTTCTGGGAGGGCGGCTTGGCGGCCATGGCGGTACGCAGCTGGGAGGGATCCGACAGGCGGACGTACACGGCCATGACGGTGGTATCATGGCGGCGGAAGGTTTCGACCCGCACATCCAGGGAATCGTCATGATACCCGGTTTGCTCAGGGAGATAAGCCTCCTGATGGGGCGCATAGGGTGCTGCGCCCTCCAGGGGGATGGGATCGTAGACGGTATCCTCGGTCAGCTCCATGGCCATGGCAGCCCATGGCAGCATCATGCACACCAGCAGAATTCCCAGGCGATGCAACAGCCTCATAGCGTACTCCTCTCCGCAGGCCACGTTTTTCCCGGCCCTTCGCTTCATTGGATGCGGCAGGGCGCACGCAGGTTGGTTCACCGTCAACAGTTTACATCTTTTTCATGTGGATGGCAAGTGGAGACGCTGGGGCTTCTCGCCCCAGACCCTCGCCAAAGAGCCTTCGGCTCTCTGGACTCTCTTTCGGGGGAATCTGGCGGGTTTGGAGGGCCCGGCGCGGGGTGGGCGAGCGGGGCTTGCTGGGGTCACGGCGCCCGGTGGGGGCGCCGCGACGCGGAACCTGCGA
>JAXEEE010000014.1:0-27187 GCA_034104265.1 Eubacteriales bacterium
TTTGCTAATTTTGGATTCGGCTGGTTTTTTGTCCCCCCAGAAAAATTAGCTCTGCTAACACTCTGCTAATTTCACCCGGGGAAAACCGGGGTATTTTGGAGGGAAATGCGAACACTCAGAAACGTTAGAAATCCAGTAAAACAAGGCACTCCAGGGGTGTCGAAGAGCCTCAAAGGCGAACGCTTTTTGGCACTCCTAAGCGGAAGGCCGTGGGTTCGAATCCCGCCGGGCGCGCATGGTATACGATGAAGGCCCCGGTTCCCGACAGGTTCGCCGCCATCAGCGAGCCGCCAGGAGCCGGGGGTTTTTGCTGCCCCCGGGGCATTGTCCGGCAGATCATTATATATAAGGAAGATTCTCCTGTCGCCAGGCATGGCAAAGGGCCGATGCTCATGCACCGGCCCCCTTGTTAAGCAGCCTGTCTCGCAGACGGAGAATGTTCGCCTCGATCTGCCGGATGGTCGCTTCAAACACCGCGTCCGGCTGTCCTGTGGGATCCGCCAGGCCCCAGTCCTCCCGCCAGGCACAGGGCAGCGCGGGACACTGCACATTGCACCCCATGGTGACCACCCCGTCCACCGGCGGAAGGTCGCTCAGCAGCTTGCTGTGCTGGCCCTCGGCCTCCATGTCGATGCCATACAGCGCTTTCATCAACCGAACGGCATCGGGGTTGATGCGGTCCTTCAGCTCCGTCCCGGCGGAGCAGCTCTCGAACACGTCCGACGCCAGGCGCCGCCCCAGGGCCTCCGCAATCTGGCTGCGGCAGGCGTTGTGCACGCAGATGAACGCTACCCGCTGCATGTCAGGCCCCCGTCCCGCGCAGCAGCTTTTCCACCTCGGCGGGCTTCAGCACCCGGCCCGAGGCCGCTACCTGCTCGTTGATCACGATGACCGGCATGGACATCACGCCGTAGGCCATGACCTTCTCCATGTCCGTGATGTACTCCACCTCCACGTTCAGCCCCAGGGCCTGGACGGCGGCTTTGGCGTTCTCGTACTGGGTATGGCAGGCCTTGCAGCCCGCCCCCAGCACCTTGACGCTGGCGACGCTCCCCGCGCAGCAGGGCGCTGCCGTGCCTTCAGCCGCGCTGCCGCAGCAGCAGGCATGGGTAGTTGCTTCTTCCTTCTTCTTGCCGAAACCGAATGGACTCATGATGATTGCCTCCTTCATTATAGAATCAGCATTTGAATCGCGTTGAAAAAGTATCCCACCAGGATGATGCCCGCCGTACAGATGGCCGCAAAGACGCCCAGCAGCTTCGGCTTCACCGCCTTGCGGAGCATGATCATGGAGGGCAGGGACAGGGTGGTCACGCCCATCATGAAGGAGAGCACCACGCCCAGCTGCGCCCCCTTGGCCAGCAGCGCCTCCGCGATGGGGATGGTGCCGAAGATATCGGCATACATGGGGATACCCGCAATGGTGGCGATAACCACGCCGAAGGGATTGCCCGTGCCCAGCAGCCTGACGATGAACGCCTCGGGAATCCAGTTGTGGATGACGGCCCCGATGCCCACGCCGACAAGCACGTAGGGCGCGACCTTCTTCGCCGTGACCACCACCTGCCCCCAGGCGTAGCGGAGCCTGTCCCGGACGTGCAGCTCCGCCTGGGGGACATCCACGGCCCGGCCCCGGCGGATGAACGCCTCCACCTGGTCTTCCAGGTGCATTTTCTCGATCAGCGTACCGCCCGCCACGGCGATCACCAGCCCCAGCGCCACATAGATCACCGCCACCTTCCACCCGAAGATGCTCATCAACAGCACCAGGCTGCCCAGATCCACCATGGGCGAGGAGATCAGGAAGGAGAACGTCACCCCCAGCGGCAGCCCCGCGCTGGTGAAGCCCATGAACAGCGGAATGGACGAGCACGAGCAGAAGGGCGTCACCGTGCCCAGCAGCGCGGCAATGCAGTTGGCCCACAGGCCGTGGAACCGTCCGAGAATCCGCTTCGTGCGCTCCGGGGGAAAGTAGCTCTGGATGTAGGAGATCACCAGGATCAGCACGCCCAGCAGCACCATGATCTTCACCGTGTCATAGAGGAAGAACTGAATGCTGCCGCCCACCCGGCCCGCAGGGTCGATCCCGCAGGCTGACAGCGCGCTGCCGATCAGGCGGCTCAGCCACTGCATCCCCAGCACCTCGTTCTGAAAAAAATCCCACCCGGCCTTCAATGTCCGCACCTCCATATAAAATCGGGAATTTTCGATCTGATGCCCCTGCGGAAGGCCCTGACCGCACGCCAGGGCCTTTTTGCTTCAGCCGCAGGTGTCCTGCGCCCCATCGGGGGCCGTGACCGCCGTGATTTCCCGCAGCAGGGCGACGGCGTTTTCGCTGCCCTCCCGGCTGATGCGGTAATGCGTCCACTTGCCCTCCTCCCGGCTGACGACAATGCCGGAGTCGCACAGGATCTTCATGTGATAGGACAGGGAGGACTGGGGCATGTCCATGGCCTCGATCAGCACGCAGGCGCACTTCTCCCCGCCCTGCAGAAGCTCCAGGATCCGCTGGCGCCGCTCGTCGCACAGGGCCTTGAACACCCGCGCCCGCGTCTCATACACCGTCTCCACGCCGCACCTCACATCCACTTTTCTTGATGCATTATCGCGCACAGATCGAAAATTGTCAATATGTTTTTTCATTCAGAGGCGTCGTTTTCTCCTCCGGAGCATCGGGCTCGTCATTCCGGCTGCGCAGCTGCTCCAGGGCCTGGCGGAACCTCCGGGGAAAGGGTACGCCCGCCACCGCCAGGTTCTCCAGGATGGACAAGCCCTCGTTGGCGATATAGAACCAGATCACCATGCTGCGGAAGATCGGCGAATCCGTGCCCAGGGCCCGATCCAGCATCGCCGCCATCAGCACGAAGAGCAGCATCAGGCACTTCCGGCACACCCCGGCAAAGCCCACCTTGCTGTCCAGGTGGCCGGTTTTCGTCTTGTTGGAGCGGCCCAGCCAGGCCACCGCCAGCCCCGTCACGTAGTCGATGGCCATAAAGGCCACCAGCACCAGCAGCATGGTGTCGAAGCCCCCGTACAGCCCCGCCGCCACGCCTGCCGCCGCAGCCAGCGTCTTCACGATTTTGTCCCACCAGGTCATGTTCCTTCCTCCCCCGGGCCGCAGCGCAGCCCTGTATTCCCATGACATTCTATGCCCGGGGAGGCCGGGATGACCCGGAAAGTTCAGGCGCAAAAAAGCAGGCCGGCGCATAACGCCAGCCTGCCCGGAGATTCGGATTTACATGATGGGATCCACCTTTTTGCGGATCTCCCGCCGGATGCTCCACACGCAGTAGAGCATCGCCAGAATCTCCGAGAGCCACATGGCGCTCCAGGCCACGGGCAGCCCCACGGTCTTCAGCAGCAGCCAGAAGCAGGGAAGCAGCACGATCACCTGCCTTAGACCCGTGCCCAGCATGTTCACCACGCCGTTGCCCAGGCCCGAGGCGCACATGCCCAGGATGGTCGTCACCGCGCACAGGGCGAAGGTGCCGCACATGATCCGCACGGCGGGAATGCCGATGGCCAGCAGGGCCGGGCTTGCGTTGAACAGGCTCAGCAGCTGCCCGGGCAGGAGGAAGAACACCACCGACGCCATCAGCCCAATGCCAATGCCCCAGCTAAGCGCGGTACGGATGGTCTCACGGATGCGCCTACCCTTTTTCGCTCCGTAGTTGAAGCCCACAATGGGCAGGCAGGCCTGGCCCAGGCCGTTCATGGGCATGAACATGAAATGCTGCAGCTTGTAATACACGCCGAAGAAGGCGATGGCCGTGGCGTCCGCCAGGAGGCGGTTGACGCCGAAGTTCATTACGCTGCCCATGGCCTGCATCAGGATGGTGGGGAAGCCCACCTTGTAGATGGCCAGGACAGTGGATCTTTGCAGGCGGAAGCGGCGGAAGTTCACCTTCACGTCCGGATTGAACAGGGTGTTGAGGACAATGGCGGTCAGCGCGCCCAGCCACTGGCCGATGACCGTGGCGATGGCCGCGCCCCGGATGCCCATGGCCGGGAAGCCCCAGCAGCCGAAGATCAGCACCGGGTCCAGGATGATGTTCGTCACCGCGCCCACCACCAGGGACAGCATACTGTACATGGTGCGCCCGGACGCTTGCAGGAAGCGCTGGAACATGATCTCCAGGAAGGTACCCATGCACAGCGCCATGCACACCTGCAGGTAGACGCCGCACTTCTCCGCAATGTCCGGGTCGGAGGACAATGCCCGGGCAATGGCCTTGGCGCCGGGCAGGCCCACCGCCGTGAACACCAGGGAGGACGCAATGGCCAGCACCACGCCGGTCGCTGCGGCCTTGCCCACCTCGTCCCGCTTGTCTGCGCCCAGCAGCCGGGAGATCAGCGCGTTGATGCCCACGCCCGTGCCCACTGCCAGGGCGATCATCAGAATCTGAATGGGATACGCCAGGGAGGTGGCCGCCAGGGCGTTCTCGCCGATCTGCGCCACATAGATGCTGTCCACAATGTTGTACAGCGACTGCACCACCAGCGACAGCATCAGCGGAAACGCCATGGAAAGCAGCAGCCGTTTGATGGGCATAACCCCCATCTTGTTCCGGCCCTGGGCCTGTTTGGTCTGCGTCATACATCACACCTCGAAATACAGATTACCGGGTTATGAAACCGCATCCGAGCTGCTTTACGGCGAATTTGCGCGCAGCAAAGCAGGCCAGAGCGAAATGCGCTGTGCGGATGCGTTATGCTCAATGACAAATGCGACTTACGTCAGGGTGAAGGAGAAGAAATCCACCGCGCCCGTGCCATGGAAGGTGAAGAACAGGTCATGCACGCCCTCCACAGGGCGCATCGCTGCCGACAGGGCATGCCAGAAGCCGCAGGGCTGCACCGGAATCTCCGCCAGCGCCTCCCCCTCCGGCTCCGCGGAAACCACCAACGTGCCCTCGCCGCTGCCCCGCACCACCACGCCGATGCGCGCCGGGCCATGCAGGTCGAAGGAGCGGAAGCCCGCATAGGCTCCGTCCTGCAGGTTGGCCACGTACTGGTCGCTGCGCCCCATGTGATCCGGGGTATCCTGGGTCAGGTAGGGATGAACCCCCGGTGGCGTGGGGAACACCTTGTAGGCGAACACGCCCTCCCGGGAGCGCAGGCAGCAGGCGTTCCGCGCCTCATAGCTGCCCAGGCCCGGCAGGGGGCCGTCATGCAGGCCGCTGCTGGTAATGTGCACCTGGGGGATCGTCCCGTCCGGCAGGATGGTCACGGGCTCCATGCAGCCCTGCCGGGCGTACTGGATCAGGTTCGTCTGCCGGTGATAGCTGATGTAGTGCCGCCCGTTCACGGTCAGCAGCCCGCCGTGGGTGTTGCCCAGGTAGTTCACGGCAGTGGCCTCCGTGCGGCCCTCCAGGCCCACGTCGCCGATGCTCACCACCGTGCCGCCGCAGCGGTAGGGGCCGTCCACCCGCTCGCCCAGGGCATAGCAAAGCTCATGGCTGCGCGGGGAGCAATAGAAGAGGTAATACCGCCCATCGATCTTCCTGGGCGAGCTGGCCTCGAAGAAAGCATGCCCCTCAAAGGGCGTGCCCGCCGCATCGTCATAGCCGATGAGCACCCGCTTCGGCTGGCCCACGACGGTCATCATGTCCCTGGCCAGCTCCACCAGGTAGCAGCCGTTGGCCACGCGCTTTTTCGCGGCCACCTTGGCCCGCAGCGGCGGAATGTCCGGCACCGCGATGCCCGTGAACAGGTACACCCGCCCGTCATCATCCACCAGCACCCCGGGATCGAAGGTCAGCAGCTCGCCCTCCCGGGAGCCCAGGGCGTGGCCGTCCGGCCAGGAAACCATGCCCGCGTACTCATACCGGCCTGCGGGGGTGTCGCACACCGCCACGGAGGTGGGCCCCACCTCGCCCCGCAGATCCAGGGTGTAGTACATGTAGTAGCGGCCGTCCGGGCCCTGCACCACATCGGGGGCCTGCATCTTGCGCTCGCCCCGGGGGCTCTGCGGATCCTGGCTGCGGGTGTAGATCACACCCTCATACCGCCAGTCGGACAGATCCTCCGCCGGGGCTGACCAGCAGACGTAATCGTTGACGCAGTAGTCCTCCCCGCCGAAGGCGTCATGGGAGCCGTAGATGTACACCCTGTCCCCGAACAGACGGGGCTCCGCGTCGGGGATGTACTCATAGCCGGGCAGGTAGGGATTGACCAGCTGCTTCTTCATCGGTATACCTCCTCACGCTGCAGCCTGGCCCAGGGCCAGACGCTTTTCCCGGGCCTGGGCCAGCCGGGCCTTCTTCGCCCGGCGAATGCTGAAGGCATGCTCGTTGGCCCGCACCAGCAGGAAAATCAGGAAGGCGAAGCCCGTGAACACCTGCTGCGCCGTGCCGGAGAACTGCATGACGCTCAGCCCCGTCTGGAACATGCGGATGGTCATGGTGCCCACCACAATGCCCACCGCCTCGCTGGACCAGCGGGCGATGAACTTGCCCAGGAACATGGGGAAGCAGTTGGTCATCACGGCGGAGTTGCTGGAGAAGCCCAGTTCCGCGTCCATGGAGCCCTTGAAGGCCGCGTCGAACACGCCGGAAAGGGACACCATGCCCCCTGCCATGGCGTAGCAGCCCACCGCGTGGGTGTAGATGTTCACGCCGCAGTTGTGGGCGATCTTCTGGGAGCCTCCGATGGCCCGGTTGTAGAAGCCGAAGCGGGTGTAGCGGTCCAGTACCATGGCGATCAGCGTCGCGGCAAACACCACGCCGATGGTCAGGTACATGTTGGACAGGTTCTCCAGCCCCGCCACGCCGTACACATGCAGGCCCTGGGAGCCGGAGGACACGAAGGCCACGCACTCGTACACAAAGGCCACGCCCACGCCCAGCACCATGGCCGGGATCTTGGTGGTGACAAACAGCACACCCACCAGAGTGCCGAACAGCAGCCCTGCCGCCAGCGAGCACAGGATCACGCCCCAGGTGCCAAGCCCCAGGCGAATGGCGATGTTGCCGCCCACAATGGCCACCATCATGCGCTGCGCACCCAGGGACAGGTCAAAGCGGCCGTTGCCCAGGTTGTAGCTCAGCGCCATGGCGGTACAGGCCGATATGCCCACGTTGCGGACGTAGTTCTGCACGTCCAGCATGCTGGCAATCACCCCGCGCTGCATGGTCAGCAGGCACAAAACGTTCATCACCAGCCAGGTTACCGCGGGGAAAGCCAGGGTAATGAGCGCGTTCTTCCATTTTCTGCTGATTTTGGGCTTCATGGGCTTCTTCCTCTCCTCACGCGCGTGTCATACGAATCTGCGTCTGAAGAAGAGTCACCGAGCACTGCGGATTTTTCGTTCTGGCAAAGCTGAGCGAAGTGAGGCGTACTGGAGAAGTACGCCCCGCGCAACGAAGCGCAGCCAGGGCGGAAAAGATGCTGTATGAATGACGCTGATCAGATGCAGATTCGTATGGGGTACGCCCGGGCCTGGGCAGGATGCGTGCAGGCCCGGGCAGGGAAATCGCTTACAGGCCCCGGGCCTCCAGGATGTGGGCCGCGTCCATGTCCAGCATCATCTGCTGGAGGGACTCCAGGTTGGCGTCGGGGTTGAACAGGGCCAGCATCTGCTTCAGCTCGTCGATGCTGATCTCCCAGGTGTCGTCGGAGGTGTTGATTTTCTCCAGCCGGGCGTAGTCCTCCGCGTTGGGGCAGACCCACTTGGGGGAATTGTAGTAGTAGCCCAGGTCATCCTGGCGGAACTGCTCGCCATAGCCGGTCACGCCGTTGTACACCAGGGCGAAGAGCGCCGAGGCGGTGGACACGCTGGGCATGAGGATGGCGGAATCCAGGCTGGGATTGCCGGTAGAGTCGATGGTGTTGAAGCCGGACTTGGTGGTATCGTTGATGGCGGTGATGGCGGAGACGCGGATGTTGGTGTCGGTGGCCTTCTCCACCTCGTCGATGGCCACGGAGAACTTGGCGTAGGCAGCGTTGCAGGCCAGGACGGTGTCATACTTGCCGGTCTGCAGGATGGTGGACATGCCGGGCACATAGGTATCGCCGGTGGGATAGCCGGGATAGATGGTGATCAGCACGCCCTTGTCGTTGGCGCAGTCGATCTGGCTGTGGGTGGTGGCAAGGGTCTCCACGTCCTCCTCGTAGGTCAGGCCGTAGATGTTCTGCAGCATCTCCAGGATGGCGATGGTGGAGTACTTGTGCTCGTTGTTGCCCATGCCCGCGCCGGCGGAGACGATCACCACATTGTGGGTTTTCCCATCGGCGAACAGATCAGCCACCATGCCGCCGAACTGCTGCGCGCAGTACTGGGCGTCGGCAGCGGCCATGCCCATGTTGAAGGGAATGTCGCCGTTCTCCACCGCGTTGGTGGTGTTGGAGGCGATGTACATGCCCAGCTCCTGGGCCTTGGAGATGGCCTGCTCCACGGCGCTGTTCTGGTAGTTCATGATGCCGTCGCAGCCGGCCGCGTAGGCATTGTCCATGAAGTTCATCAGCTTGTCCACATTGTCAATGGCCTCGGAGAACATGAAGGTCACGTTCAGCCGGGGGCCGACGTAGTTCTGCAGATAGTCCTGCACCTGCAGGGCCGCAGCGTCGATCTGGTAGAAGGCGACGGCAATCTCACCGCCGGGGGCTCGGCCTCCGCCAGGGCGGCGGTGCTTCCCAGCAGCATCAGGCAGGACAGAACGATGCAAAGCAGCTTTTTCATGATGTGATCCCCTCCGTTTGTGTTTGTAGGAAAGTGTCTTTTATCCTTCCCGGGCGGGAAGCAGCTTGGCCCGCTTCGTGCCCAGAAGGAGGAAAGCCAGGAAGATGTTCTCCGCCACGGTGATGCTGCCGATGGTGCCCGTCTCCTGCACGATCATGGCAATGCCCGCCTCCTGGGCGCGGATGGCGCTGTCGGGCTTCCAGGGCTTGCCGTCGTAAACCATGCTGCCGCTGGTGGCCGGCTGCATCCCCGCGATGATGGAGGACCCCGTGGACTTTCCGGAGCCGTTCTCGCCGATGAGCCCCACCACTTCCCCCGCATACACGGTAAAGCTCACATGGTTCAGGGCCACCGTCACGCCGAAGTTCTTGCACATATCCCGGACTTCAATCAAAGGCTTCCCGCGCATGGGTGCTTTTCCCGTCCCTTCCGTATCCGCTTCGCCGCCTCCGGCTATGCTGATCATTCATTATGCAGGATGATCCGGCTATTTTTCTACCAAATATCGCAATTGCGATTTTCGTTTTCCGTTCGATATTTTTCGTATATCCGTTTTTCATTTTCCGTCCTCAGGAGTCTTCCTTCACCTTGCCGGACTGGCCTGCAGCTTCGCCGCAGCCGCGCCTGTCCATACGAAACCACATTCCGGCCACCAGGGACAGCATGTCCCGCCGGAAGCCCTGATGAAGCATTTTCAAATTTGCGTCTTTGTGCAACAATCAAAGGCAGGAGGGAGGAATCACGGTGGAATGCTTGCTGATGTGCCGGGACAGGCCCCGTCAGACCGCGCTGGAGAGCGGCGTACCCTGGAGCGAGTGCGGCGTTGCGCAGGTCTGCTGCGCCGCCAGCCTTGACGCCGTCCGGGAGCTGATGCTGGCCCGGCCCGTCCAGCTGGCTGTGGCGGATGAGCCGCCGGGGCTGGCACTGTGCCGGTGGGCGGCCCAGGCGGGCTTCCGCCTGCGGGTGATCCTCCTGATGGAGGACTGCACCCTCGACACGGCCCGTCAGGCGGTGGAAACAGGCGTGTTCCGCCTGCTGCCGGCCTCTGCCAGGCCCTCAGAGATTGCCGCCGCCCTGCAGGACGCCGCGGACAGCCTGCTCCGGGAGCGGGCCGCGATCTATGAGCACGCCCAGGGCGAGCTGAGTCTGTGGCGGCTCGCCCTGGCCGGGGCCCGTATGCTGGATGTTTTCCTGGCCAGCGGGGCCAACCTGCAGGACATTGTGCATGACGGCGTGCTGCCCGAGCACGAGCCGCTGTGGCTGATCCGGGTGAAGCTGACCGACCGGGCGCAGAACGGCCGTTGGCCGGATCAGCTGACGCAGCTGGCGCTGATCAACCTGTCCCGGCAGGCCTTCGGGCTGCGGTGGCAGGTGAGCCCCGCGGTGGCCATGGAGCGGGACACCTACGCGCTGTTCCTGTGGGGGGCCGCCGTCTCCCCGGAGGCGGACTGCGATACGCTGTTCCGCCTGATCCGCCAGGCGCTGGGCTGCACGGTGTCGCTGAAGTAGGCGGGGCCCTTCCCCCTGCCGGAAGCGCCGGAAAGGTGGCGGCAGATCACCCCCGGCGACCTGCCCGGCAGCGACGCACCGGACGCCGCCGGGCGGAAGAAGCCCGCGCCGCCCGAGGTGCAGCTGTGAGCGGACATGCTCATGAGTCCCCAGCCCCAGCGGCTGATGAACCACCTGCACAAGTACATCGCCGGGCGGTGGAACGGCATGCCCCCCACCCAGGAGGAGCTGCAGCAGCTGTACCTGCAGTTCCTGCAGGCGGTGGACATGGCCATGGGCGATACCAACCTGTGGGGCGAGGTGCTGATGGACGCGGACAAGTATGACAAGTACATCCATGGCGGACGCTCGCTGGAGGCGTACTTCGCCTTTGTGCTGATGACGGTCACGGAGCTGATCCGCCTGCGCAACGCCAGCGAGGTCTCCCTGGTGGAGCGGGTGAACCTGTACCTGGAGGAGCACCTGGAGGAGCGCGTCCAGTGCGCGGACATTGCCGCCGCCTTTCTCACCAGTCCGGATCACCTGAACCGCCAGTTCAAGCAGCAGACCGGCCACACCCTGAAGGAGCACATCACCCGGCACAAAATGGCCAACGCCCAGCGCCTGCTGCGGCTGACGCACCTGCCCATCAGCGTGGTGGCTGCCAAGGTGGGGTACGAGAACTTCTCCCACTTCTCCACGGTTTACCGCAAGACCCGGGGCGAATCCCCCATTGAGACGCGGAACAGCGGCCGGTAGCGCATGGGCGGATGGCCTGTGCCCGCAGCCGGGCGCAGGCTGCACGGATCCGATGCAAACATCAGGCGGAGCCTCTACCGGAGGCTCCGCCTTTCATGTGCCCGCTGGCCGTAGCCAGCCGCACCGCATTCTTTTGCCATGGCATATATCAATTAGGAAGAACATGGCCGTTCACCGCAACATCCTCAACGAAAAAGGCAGAGCCTCCACCAGAGGCTCCGCCTTATGCTGCATGGACAGGGTCACCCTTGGAGCGGCGCTTGTCACGCCTCCGCCCGCTCAAACACCAGCGCCTGATCCAGCGGGCAGGGCAGGTCGTATTCGCCCCCGGCCAGCACCTCCCCGGTGAAGAAGTGCCGCCACTGGCCCCGGGGCAGATACACCCTGCGGCCTGCCGCGCCCTGCTCCGTCACCGGCGCCACCAGATACCGGCGGCCCAGCATGTACTCATCGTCGCAGGCAAGGGCCCGCGCATCATCGGGGTAGTCCAGGCACAGGTGGGCCATCATGGGCCGGCCGGCCGCTGCGCAGTGCTGCGCTTCCTCCCAGAGCACGGGACGCAGTTTCTCCCGCAGGCGGGCGAAGGCGCAGGCCGTCTCCGCCAGGGCAGGGTCGTTCCAGTGACGGGCCAGGTTCCAGGGGCTGCGGTCATTGTTGAGGGACGCGTCCTCCGTGGCGTCGAACTGGCCGGAGCGAGGCTCCGCATGCCACTGCATCACCGGGCAGAAGCACCCCATGGCCGTGGCCCGCAGGTACAGCTCGGGATCCGGCAGCGGCCCCGCAAAGCCGCCCATGTCAAAGCTCCAGAACAGGATGCCCGACAGGCCCGCCGTCAACCCTGCCGTCAGCTGAGCGCGAAGCTCGCTCCAGGTGCTGAGCTGATCCCCCGCCCAGTGGATGGGCGCGCGCTGGGATCCCGCGTATCCCGCCCGGCTGAAGGTCAGCCCCGGCAGGCCCCGGCTGCGCATCCAGTCATGGTAGGCCTCGGTGTACTGCAGGGGGTACAGGTTGTGGGCCGCCCGGCCGGAGGTGCCGTCATGCAGGAGCACATCGTCGCCGAAGAGGAACTCCCCGCCATCGGTCTTGAAGCCCTCCACCCCCGCCGCCAGCAGATGCTCCCGCCGGGAGAACCACCATCGGGCGGCCTCCGGGTTAGTGAAGTCTGGCAGGAGGCTGCCCGCAAACCACTTCTCCGGGATTACATAGGGGGAGCCGTCGGCGTTTTTCACCACATAGCCACGGGCAATGGCTTCCTCCCGATCCCGGCGCACAGACTCCGGGTCGGGGCAGTCCCGCAGGGCCTTCAGCACGGGAATCTGCCACAGCACCAGGTGCAGCCCCGCCTCCCGCACCCGCCGCACCATAGCGGCAGGATCGGCCCACAAGTCGCTCCAGCGGTAGAAGGTGCTCTCGTCGCTCCAGGCCTCCAGCACCATCACCGAGGCCGGGCAGTCGTGCTCCTTCAGCGCCTGCAGCTGCTCGTCCACATCCGCGTCGCACTTCCAGCCGTTGGCGCTGATCCACAGGCCAAAGGCCCATTCCGGGGGCAGCGCGGCCCCGCCGGTCAGGCGGATGTACGCGCGCAGCTGATGATCCGGCGCACCCGTCAGCAGATGATCCGTCAGCCCCGTTTGAACCGGCGAGGCCACGCGGATCGCGTCCCCGAAGGCCATGGCTACGCTGTATCCCGTGGCCCGGTACAGCCCGAAGCCCCCGTCCGTCATGAAGAAGGGCGTGGGCAGGTAGCTCCATTCCCCCTGCCGGGTGAAGTGCTCCACCACCCGCCCGCAGCTGCCCCGGCCCTGCTGATCCACCGCGTCGAAGCGCTCGCCGGTGCCGTACACATGCCCGTGCGCGCCCAGGAGCGTCATTTCCTGCCAGGCAGGTGCGCCGTCCGCCCGCAGGCCCAGGGTCATGCGGGGACAGGTCAGGCTGCGGCCATCCGGCAGCGTCATGCGCCAGATGCCGCCATCTCCAAAGGTCAGCAGGCCGCAGGGCGCGTCCTCCGGCTGACGGTCCGACAGGGTCAGGGCCAGATTGTCATGCTCCTCCCGGCAGATGAGGTACACCCCCGGGCAAAGCTCCGCCCAGCCCGCGCCTGTGCGCAGCGGAGCCTCCACCGTCACGGGGGTCAGCACCTCCATGGTGAACCACCGGGTGCTTTCCTCCCCGCAGACAAAGCGGTAGCGCACCTGGCACGCCCGCGCCCGGCCGGGCAGGGTGAACCGCCAGCCCTTCTCCGTCCGTGTGGGCTGAAGGGCGCAGTCCTCCCCCGCGATGTCCAGCGCAGGCGTACCGCCGTCGCACTGGCAATCCAGGTGAATCTCCTCCCCCGCCATGGGGTACAGGGGCTGCCGGGCGTAGCCGCATTCCTCAAAGGGGAAAATGCCCTCAGGCAGATGCCGGATCACAGCGCGTCGCCTCCTTCGTCACGGGCCAGGAGGATTTCCTCCAGGCAGTCGGCCAGGCCGGGGGTCTTGCACATAACCCGTAGCGTGGTCAGCACGCCAGGGCCGCGGTCGCCCTGCGCCAGGAGCCGCCAGACGGCCTCCTTCTCCCCGTTGTCGGTCTGCATGCGGTGCAGCCGCTCATGGACCCGGGGAAGCCAGTTGTCCCGGGCCAGGGCCGTCCGGGTGAAGGCCGCGCAGCAGTCCTGTCCGGCTTCCGTCTCCACGGTGAAGCAGAGGATGCCCTTCTCCTCGTCATACGCCGTAGGAACCTCTGCGCCGTTCACGCTGACGCCGCAGGGCGCGAAGCCCACGCACTCCACCTGCCACACACGCCGCTGGGGCAGCAGGGACGCTTCGCCCCGGGTGCTGAAGGTCAGCGCTCCCGCCTGCCAATCCAGCGCGATCTCCGTGCGGACAGCATCGCCGTCCAGGCTCACGCCGTCGTCCTCGTACAGCTCAAAGCTGCCGTCCGCTCCGGCGAACACCCGCAGCGTCAGACGCACGGGAAGCTCGTCCGCCCGCAGGTCATCCGCCAGGGGGATCACGCTGCCGGCAGGAGCCAGCACCGGGTATTCCGACAGGGGCCGCCACAGCGTCAGCATCCGGTTGCCGGTGTAGGCCTGTCCGCCCAGGAAGTCGTACCACAGCCCCTCCGGCAGCCAGGCCGTCACCTTTGCCAGGCGCAGAGCAGGGTCAATGGGCGTGGTGATGGGGCAGACCATCAGCTCCGGCCCGAAGAGATACTGGTTGGGTACGGCGTAGGCCTCGCGCTTCTCCGGCCAGCGGTGGTACACCGGGCGCACCGGGGCCTCGCCCAGGTCGCTGGCCCGCCGGGCGGCGGTGTACAGGTAGGGAATCAGCCGGTGCCGCAGCCGGAGCATCTCCGTCATCAGCCGCCCGGTCTCCGGCTCGAAGGACCAGGGCTCCTTGCTGGTGAAGTCGTTCTTGCTGGAGTGCAGGCGCTGAATGGGCGAGAACACGCCGAACTGCAGCCAGCGCAGGGACAGTTCGTCGCTGCGGATGCCCTTCATATGCCCGCCGATGTCGTGGCTCCACCAGGGGTAGCCGATGTTGGCCGCCATGGCGGTGAAGCGGGGCTGGAAGTCCAGCGATGCCCAGGAGATGATGGTATCCCCGGAGAAGCCCACGGGGCAGCGGTGGCTCCCCGGCCCGGCGTAGCGGGAGAGGATCATGCCCCGCTCCCCCTTGCGGCAGTTGTCCCGGTAGTGGCGCTCGTTGAGCACCCACAGGGGATCAAGCCCCGCCATGCCGCTGGTGGCGCCCTGCTGCCAGTCGATCCACCAGAAGTCCACGCCCTCCTCCTCCAGGGGGTGGTGCAGGCATTCCATGTACGCCCGGAGGAAGTCCTCGTCCGCCGCGTCAAAGTCGATGGCCAGCTTGTCCTCCGGATCCCGGCCCAGGGCGCGGCACATGGCGGGATAGGCCTCCTCGTGGGGCTGCACGCCGTCGGCAGGGTGCAGGTTCAGCGTCACCCGCATGCCCCGCCGGTGCAGTTCCTCAAGGAACGCGGGCGGGTCGGGGAACAGCTCCCTGTTCCAGGTGTAGCCCGTCCAGCCGCTGCCGTAGGGCACATGGGTCAGGTGCCAGTCCATGTCGATGACCGCCACCGCCAGGGGGATGCCCTCCGCCTCGAAGCGGTCCATCAGCTGCAGATAGCTCTCCTGGGTGTACTCATGGTAGCGGCTCCACCAGTTGCCCAGGGCGTAGCGGGGCGGCATGGGCACGGGGCCGGACAGGCGGTGGAAGTCCTGCAGGCAGGCGGCGTAGTCATGCCCGTAGCCGAAGAAGTACAGGTCGGTCTCCGGGTTCTCCCGGGGCAGGAAGCGGCCGTCCTCCGTCAGCAGCATGGATGCGCTGTCGTCCAGCACGGAGAAGCCGTTCAGGGACACCAGGCCCTCCTCCACCGGGATCTCCCCATCCGCCTCGTCCAGCGTGCGGGCGGTGCCGCCCAGGGTGTGCAGCGCATCCCCGTAGCGCCAGATGCTGTGGAAGATGGTCACGCCGCCCTTGACCGCAATGCTCAGCCCGCTGCGGCTGAAGGGCTTTTCATCGTAGACCAGGTGCAGATGCTCGGTGTCGATTTCCAGGCCCCGGGCTGTGCGGCGGGTGGTCAGCGCCACGGGAGGAAAGTCCCGGCAGCGGGCACAGGTGGTCAGCCCGTCCTCAAACAGACCGTCGGGCTGATATTCCAGCCGCACCAGCCGGGAGGTGAGAAAGCTCAGGCGCCAGGCGCCGCCCTTGAGGATGGTGGTCATAAGAAACCGACTCCTTTTTCTCTTGGTTGTGGCATGAAGAAGGCGGGGGCAAATGGTTTTGCCCATCTGCCCCCGCCCGTGTGCTTATCCGATGGCTCAGGGCAGGAAGCCCGCGGCCGCGCGATTACTCCTGCGCCTCCAGATAACGGGCATAGGCGCCTTCATAAATGGCGTTCATCTGCTCCAGGCCCATCTGGTTCAGCTGCTGTACGTAGGCGTCCCAGCCCTCGTCGATGCCGCCCTCGGTGACCCACTTGGCCCGGGTGGTATCCACATAGGTGTCGATGTCCGCCTGCAGGAAGGACAGCTCGTTGTACTCGTCGGCAGTGTACTTCAGCTCGGGGAAGCAGGGCCGCACATACTGGGCGGTCTTCTCGTCCATGGCCACCTTCAGGCCGTCGCCCTCGGTGGGATCCAGGATGATCAGCTGGTCAAAGGCAATGGAGGAATACTTGGGGCCGAAGTCGCGCAGGGAGCGATCCCAGTACCAGGCGTCGGCGCTGGTGCCCTCGGGGGGATTGTTCAGGGTGTAGGTGCCGTCAGCGTTGGCGGTGGTCACTTCGCCCAGGCCGCCCCAGAAGTTCTGGATGCTGGCTTCGCCGGTATAGAACTGGTCGGCCCAGCGCAGCACAACCTCGGGGTACTTGCAGGCGGTGGTGATGGACAGCTGGTTGGACTTGACGGAATACAGGCCGTTCACGTCGCCCTGCTGATAGCGCTGGCCGTCGGGGCCGGCAATGGGCTCGATGACCGCGTACTCATCCTTCCAGCGGCGGAAGATGGCGTCGTAGCTCCAGGCGTAGCCGAAGCCCACGCGGGAGACGTTGGGATCGTCGCACTTGGCGTCGCGGATCACCTGATCCTGGGTGAAGATCTCCTGGTCGATCAGCCCGGCAGCGTACAGCTCATGGGCCCACTTCAGGCCGGCCTTGTACTCCTCGCTGGTGTAGGCATAGCGCACGGTGCCGTCCTCGTTGACCAGATAGCGGGTGCTGTACACATCGGTCATGCCGAAGGGGGACAGGAAGTCCATGCCCAGGCCGATGCCGGTGAAGGGAATCTCATCGTTGGGGTCCCCGTTGCCGTTGGCGTCCTGCTCCTTGAAGGCAGTCAGCACAGCCACCAGCTCATCCACGGTGGTGGGCACTTCCAGGCCCAGGTTCTCCAGCCACTTCATGTTGATGACCGGCACGTTGCAGGCCACGGGGCGCTTGGGCATGCGGGAGGGCAGGGAGTAGATATGCCCGTCGGCGGAGGTGGAGATGGCCTTCAGGGCAGGCATTTCCTCAAAGGCCTTGGTCAGGTTGGGCATGTACTGCTCAATCAGATCCTCCAGGGGGAGGAAGTACTCCACGTTGTTGATGATGTCGGACTCGTTGAAGGTCTGGAAGCCCAGCACCACGTCGGGCAGCACGCTCTCGCCGCCGGCCAGCATGATGGGCTTCTGATCGCTCCAGTCGTTGGAGGACACGATCTGCCAATCAACCTTCACGTTAGCTTCCTTCTCCAGGTTCACCAGGAAGGGATTGCTGGTGAAGGAATCGCCCATGTCGCCCCAGCGCATGGTCAGCACGCTGAAGGAAACGGGCTCGTCCACAATGGGCATGCCCTCGGCGTGGAAGCCGGCGGGGATCTCCGCCATGGCCGATGCGCAGGTGAGCAGCATGGTCAATGCAAGCAACAGGGACAGCAACTTTTTCATGGGTCTACCTCCTTTTATCTCCTGAACGGCATGGCAGCCGTCCGGTTTCGGGGTTAAGGGGCGGGCGCAGCGGGCATCAGCCCTTCACCGCGCCGATCATCACGCCCTGGTCGAAGTACTTCTGAATGAAGGGATACACGCACATGATGGGCACCGTGGCCACGATGATCATGGCGTAGCGCACCAGGTTGGCCCGGCGCATGGCGATCATGGCGGCCTCGCCCGTACCCAGAGCAGCAAAGTTCTGGTTGGTGATGAGGATGTTGCGCATGATCAGCTGCAGGGGGTACAGGTTCTCGTCCCTGATGTAGATCAGGGCGTTGAAGTAGGAGTTCCACTGGCCCACGGCCGTCCACAGGGCGATGACGGAAATGACCGCCTTCGATAACGGCAGCGCCATGGTGAAGAAGAACCGCAGGTTGCCGCAGCCGTCGATCTGCGCCGCGTCCCACAGATCCGGGGGCAGGCTCGTCTCAAAGAAGGTGCGGGCGACAATGATGTTGTACGCGCTCACCGAGAAGGGCAGCACCAGCACCCAGAAGGTGTTGTACAGCCCGGCCTGCTGCACGGTGAGGAAAATGGGGATCAGGCCGCCGGAGAAGAACATGGTGAACACATACAGGCCCATCAGCCCCTTGCGCCCCCACAGATCCTTGCGGGAGAGGGCGTAGGCGGCGGGGATGTTCACCGCCAGAGCGATAAGGGTGCCCACCACCGTGTAGGCGATGGTGTTGCGGTAGCCCAGCCACACCTGGGGCTGGCGGAGCAGCTCCTGGTAGCCCTCCAGGGTGAAGCCCACGGGCCACAGCCACACATGGCCGCCCGCCACGGCGGAGGGATCGGAGAAGGATGCGATGATGATGAACCACAGGGGGTAAAGGATGACGATGAGCAGCAGCGCGCAGATGGTATAGAGGATGACGTCGAACACCACGTCCTTGCGCTGGCGGCGAACCTTTTGCCTTGCATGCGTCATGGCTGCTTCCTCCTTACCACAGGCTGGTGCTGCCCAGCTTCCTCGTCACGCCGTTGACCAGGATCAGCAGCGCGAAGTTGATCACGTTGTTGAACAGGTTCACCGCGGTGGACACGGAATACTGGCTGTTCTTCAGGCCCATCTTGTACACATAGGTGGCGATGACCTCGCTGGTCTGCATGTTCAGGTCGTTCTGCATCAGGAAGACCTTCTCGAAGCCCACGTTCATCAGGTTGCCCGCCCGGAGGATCAGCATGATGCAGGCCGTGGGGAGGATCAGCGGCAGGTCGATGTAGCAGAGCTTCTGCCAGCGGGACGCGCCGTCCACCGTGGCGGCCTCATACAGCGTGGGGTCAATGGAGGACAGCGCCGCCAGGAAGATGATGGAGTCCCAGCCCGCGTGCTGCCAGATGTCCGACCATACGTACAGGCTTGGGAAGGCGGAGGCCATGCCCATCAGGTTGGGTGCCTGCTTGCCGAACACCCCGTAGATGGTGCCGATCAGTCCCGTGGAGGGGGACAGCCAGATCAGCAGCAGGCCCACCATGACCACCGTGGAAATGAAGTGCGGCAGGTACAGGATGGTCTGGAAGCCCTTGCGGAAGCGCTTGGCGGTGATCTGGTTGATCATCAGCGCCAGCATGATGGGCAGCGGGAACCCTGCCAGCATGCTGTACAGGCTCAGCCAGATGGTGTTGCGGATGGTGGTCTTGCACTGGAAGGAATTGAAGAACCGCATGAAGTTCTTCATCAGCGGCTGGGACCAGGGGCTGCCCACGATGCCCAGGGAGTTCTTGTAGTCCTTGAAGGCGATGATGATGCCGTACATGGGCTTGTAGGCGAACATCATCAGGAGCACAAAGGAGGGCAGCAGGAGCAGGTACAGGCCCCAGTTGCGTGCAATGCGCCGTGCGGTGGGGTAACGGTTCAGCTGCATGGGATCGCCCCTTTACCGGTTGTTAGGTTTAACGCTTAACTTGACTATACTATAGCACAGCCGCCCGCCCGTGTCAAGTAGTGCCGGAAAATTATTTTGGTTTCGGGCAATTCTCATCCTTTCCATGACCATTCATTGGCTGATTTGCTCAATATACTGTATGCGGCACGGATGCCTGCCATGTCTCCCGGCGGAAGCATTGCAGCAGGTTTTTTCGGCTGATCGTTGAGCGTTTTACCCATTTCGCCATTGCCAATCCTGCTCTGTTATGGTATAGTAAGGAAAGAAAGCCCGCCGGAGCCCGACCGCCCCGGGGGAAGTTGAGGAACATTCATGACCACGCTCAAGGAAATCGCCCAGGCCGCCGGGGTCAGCATGACCACGGTATCCAACGTCATCAACGGCAAGTTCAACCGCGTCTCCGCCGACACCGTGGAGCGCATCCAGGCGCTGATCAGCCAGTCCGGCTACGTGCCCAACCAGGCGGCCCGCTCCCTGGCCCAGCGGGAGAGCCATGTGGTGGCGGTGATCGTCCAGGCCGGCGAGAACGAGAACATCTTCCGCAACCCCTATGCCGCGGAATACGTGGGCGCGCTGACCATCGCGCTGCACCGCAGCGGCTATTATCCCCTGATCCGCTTCACCGACGATTACCGGGACGTGGAGGCGGATCTGCGGGGCTGGAACGTGGCGGGGGCCATTTTCAGCGGCACCTTCAGCCGCCACCTGCAGTACATCCACTCCCTGAAGACCGTCCCCACCGTGCTCACCGACTGCTACTTCCGCATCCCCGGGGTGAACCACGTGAGTGTGGATGATGACGCAGGCGGGCAGATGGCCGGGGATTATCTGGCCCGGATGGGTCACCGGCGGGTGGCCTTCCTGGCCAACAACCTGCAGGACAGTGAGGTGGACCAGCACCGGCTGCAGGGCTTCCGGGCAGGGCTGGCCGCCCACGGCGTCACCCTGGAGGACCGCTTCGTCCTGGCCCAGCCCGTTGCGCCGGAAAACGCCGGGCTGCTGGCGGAGCTCCTGCGGGAGCCGGGCGCCCCCACCGCCATCTTCTGCACGGCGGACAGGATCGCCGCCCAGCTGATGCAGCTGCTCAGCGCCCAGGGCTTCCGGGTGCCGGAGGACATCTCCGTTCTGGGCTTCGACAACCTGCCCCTGGCGGAGATCACCCAGCCGCCCCTGACCACCCTGGCCCAGGACATCGATCAGAAGGCCCGCCTGGTGGTGGACATGCTGCTGCGCCACATCCGGCAGGACTCCCTGGCCCCGGAGCGGACGCTGCTGGGGGTCTGGCTGGTGGAGCGGCAGAGCGTGCGGCGCATCGGCCCGCCGGTGGAAGCCGCGGAGTGACCCCATGCCATGCGCATACAAACAAGCCGGAGGAACATGCTGTTCCTCCGGCTTTGTCGTATTCCGTTGCCGCCCGCTCAGTCCACCCGGTTCATCAGCGCTGCGCCCGCACGGAAGGCGTCGGCCACCTTCGCCCCCAGCACATGATAGGCGCTGTTGGCCGGGTCGAAAGCGATGGGCATCAGCTTTGCCGGGTCAATGTTCCCCTGCCCGTCCAGGATGCACTCCTCGGCGCAGACGTTCACAATGCGCCCCACCATCCGGCAGGTATCCGCATCGTAGCTGACCAGGGCGCACTCCAGCGCCAGGGGCAGCTCGTCCACCAGGGGCGCGTCCACCAGGGCGCTCCGGGTGGTGTGGAAGCCCGCCCGGGCCACCTTGTCCGGCACGTCGCTGCCGGACACCATGCCCACGTAGTCGCAGGCCGCCGCCTGATCCGCCGTGCCCACGCTGACGGTGAAGGCCTTCCTGCCAAGGATGTTCCGCACGGTTTGATGCTCCTCGCTCAGACACATGGAAATCTCGTCCGCTTCGCTGATGCCGCCCCAGGCCGCGTTCATCAGATCCGGCACGCCGTTTTCGTCATAGGAGCCGATGATCAGCACCGGCTGGGGATACAGATACGTCTTCACGCCAAAATTCTTTCGCATGGTTCATGCCTCCTGTTCCGTTGTGCTGCGCCCTTCCGTTACCTCTGGCGACCCCGGGCTGCGGCTTCCTCCCGCTGGCGGCAGATCTCCGCCCAGCTGGGCAGCTGCGCCAAGGCCTGGGTGAAGTCCCGCATGGCCCCGGGGATGTCGATCTTCTGCGGGCAGATCCTCGTGCAGCGGCCGCAGCCGATGCAGGCGGAGGGGCGCGTGTTCTCCGGCAGGGCCTCAATGCGCATACCGGCATTCACCGCAGGCGCCACGCGCACCTCGTTGTACACGGAAAGCAGCCCGGGAATATCCAGCCCCATGGGGCAGCCCGCGCAGCAGTAGCGGCAGGCCGTGCAGGGCACGCCGTCCTTCATGCCCTCGGCAATGTCCATTAGCGTCTGCCTTTCTGCCGGAGAGAGCGGCTTTTCCTCCCGGAAGGTGCGGATGTTCTCCTCCATTTGCGCCATGTCCGACATGCCGCTGAGGATCATGGTCACCCCCGGCACCTCCTGCAGGAAGCGGAAGGCCCAGGCAGCGGGGCTTTCCTCCGGGCGCAAGGCGCGCAGCGTGGCCTCGTTTTCCTCAGGCAGCTTCGCCAGCTTGCCGCCCCGGACGGGCTCCATCACCCACACGGGGATGTGCCGCTCGTTCAGCAGGGCCACCTTCGCCGCCGCGTCCTGCAGCGTCCAGTCCAGGTAGTTCAGCTGAATCTGGCAGAATTCCATCACGTCCCCGTACTGATCCAGGAATCCCCGCAGGCAGTCCACCCCGCCGTGGCTGGAAAAGCCCAGGTGCCGGATCCGCCCCTGACGCTTCTGCTCCACAAAGTAATCCACAATGCCCCAGCGGGGATCGGCGTAGGTGTGGACGGACTGCTCGTACACATTGTGCAGCAGGTAGAAGTCGAAGTAATCCACGCCGCACTTTTTCAGCTGCTCCTCAAAGATGTCGGCGGGGTCGTAGCGGGAGGCAATCTGATGCCCGGGGTACTTGGTGGCCAGGTTCCATGTTTCCCGGGGGTATTCCCGCAGCGCCCGGCCGATGACCCTCTCCGATTCGCCCCCGTGGTAGGGATAGGCCGTGTCGAAATAGTTCACCCCGTGCGCCATGGCATACGCCGTCATGGCCCGCACCTGGTTTTCATCCACCGTGCCGTCCGCCTGCAGCGGCAGCCGCATGGTGCCGAAGCCCAGCAGCCCCAGCCGCTCACCCTGAAAAATCCGTTCAATCATGCTTCTTCCTCCGTGTCTCAGCCGCTTGTGCCCGGCCGTTATCGGTTGTACCATCAGTATAGCATCCGGTAGCAGCTACCGGTCAAGGGTTGCAGGGCGGCTTGGCAGTTTTTTTGCACATCGGGAGGGGGTTCCAGCCCCAGCGTGCCCTTCCGCCGACCCGCTGCAAAAGGGAGGCTGTCCTGCGACAGCCTCCCTGGTGGTAGGTTCCTTACAGCTTCCCGTACAGCGGGCCGTAGTGCTTGCAGGCGGCGTAGTCCGCGGCCTGGGTGTCCCGGGTGCCGAAGGCCGCCCAGCTGTGGGGCCGGTAGACCTTGTCGGCGGGCACATTGTGCATGGCCACGGGAATGCGCAGCATACTGGCCAGGGTGATCAGATCCGCGCCCACATGGCCGTAGACCGTCACGCCGTGGTTCGCGCCCCAGTTGGCCATGACGCTGTACACATCCGTGAACGCGCCCTCGCCGGTGAGCCTCGGGGCAAACCAGGTGGTGGGCCAGGTGGGGTCGGTGCGCTTGTCCAGGGTGTTATGCACATCGTCGGGCAGGGTCACGGTGGAGCCCTCGGCGATCTGCAGGCACAGCCCCACGCCCTCGACGATGTTCAGCCGCAGCATGGTCACGGGCATCTCCGCCTGGGTCCTGAAGTGGCTGGAGAATCCGCCGCCACGGAAGTACTCGTAGTTGGCCCGGCACCAGTCGGTGGCGTCCAGGCAGGCCTTCACATCCGCGTCAGTCATCTCCCAGAAGGGCTTCATCTTGCCGCCCGCCGCGCCCGTGCAGTCCAGGGCCGTGGCGCCGGAGTTGATCAGGTGGATGAAGCCGTCCTTCGCCGCACCCTCAGGCTGCCAGCCAGTGACGCGCTGTACCGCATCGGGGCTCCAGTAGGTGCGCACATCGTGGAAGCAGGGGGAGGTGTTCGTCAGCAGGGTGCCCAGCAGCATGCTCAGGCCGTTGAGGGTGTCGTTCTCCGTGGCGAAGGCGGTGGGCTGACGGGGGCCGTTCCAGTCGAAGGTGGACGCCATGATGGCCTCGGTGAAGTCGCCGTTGGGCAGCCAGTCCGTCCACTGCCGCTGGCCCTGGAAGCCGCCGGCCACCGCGTTCTTGCCCAGGGCCTCCTCATGCCAGCCCAGCTCGTCCAGCTTCGGATTGCCGAACATCAGGTCACGGACGATCACGCTGAACTTAGCGATGAACTCCCAGTCCTTGTCCGCGTCCACCACCTTGCTGCGGCGGATGATCCCCGGCAGATCCTTGCCGGCGTTCACGTCGAAGCCCTCGCGGCAGTTCTCATGAATCCAGCTGAGAGCCTTCTCGTACTCGGCCTGATCGTAGATGTTCAGCGTCACGCGGCGGAGAATCTCCGTCATGTCCACCCATTCGGCGCGCAGGCCCAGGTACTTCTGCATCACCTGCGTGTCGCAGAAGGAGCCCATGATGCCCATGGCCACGCCGCCGATGTTCAGGTAGGCCTTGTTCTTCATCCAGCCCACGGCCACCGCGCATCGGGCGAAGCGCAGGATCTTCTCCGCCACGTCGGCGGGGACGGTCCTGTCGCCCATGTCCTGCACGTCATGGCCGTAGATGGAGAAGGCGGGCAGGCCCTTCTGGGCATAGGCTGCCAGCACCGCCGCCAGGTACACCGCGCCGGGCCGCTCCGTACCGTTGAAGCCCCACACGGCCTTGATGGTGCCGGGGTTCATGTCGAAGGTCTCCATGCCGTAGCACCAGCAGGGGGTGACGGTCAGGGTGGCCACCACATTCTGCGTGGAGAAGAACTCCTCGCAGCGGGCAGCCTCCGCGCCGCCGCCGATGGTGCAGGGGCTGATCACCGCCTGCACGGGGGTGCCGTCGGGATAGCGCAGAGTTTCAATCAGAGCCTTGGCCGCCTCGGCCAGGCCCATGGTCTGGGCCTCCAGGCCCTCGCGGATGCCGCCCCACCGGCCGTCGATGACGGGGCGGATGCCAATCCTGGGATAAAGCATGATGGATATCCTCCTTGTTCAATTTACTGCCGGGATTCGCTCCGGCTGCGCCGCATCAGACGCCCGCCGCCCCCGGGGCAGCACGCGCCTGATCTGTTGCCTGTCTGTTATAGGGATAAGTTCGACAGGGGCCGCCGTTCTCCTGCCGTCCGGAGGGGACGAGAAAATACATTCCCCGGACACCAGCAATAAAGGGACAGCCCGCGCAAAAGCGGACTGTCCCGGGAAACCGAGAGATCAGGGGACTCAGGCCTGGGCCTTGGCCTGCTTCTTCAGCAGTTCCTTCAGGCCATCGATCACCAGGATGATGGCCAGGATGATCACAGGCACGATGATGATGCACTGCAGGCCCTCCTTGCCGAAGGCGCCGGTACCGGCCATCAGCAGGGACACGTTGGTGCAGAAGGACATGACCAGGGAGGTCATGGTGGCAGCCAGCATGAAGAACATGGGGATCAGGAACATCTTGTTGTTCTTGCCCATGTGCTTGAACCACACAGAGCAGGCCAGGAAGGCGGGCACGGCAACCAGCTGGTTGGCAGCGCCGAACAGGGGCCAGATCTTCTGATAACCGGCGCTGGCCAGGGCAGCGGACAGCACAACGGTGATCAGGGTCGCCACGTACTTGTTCTCGAAGATCTTCTTCACGGACTCGGAGGCGTCCTCGAACAGCTCCTGGAAGATCATGCGGCCCAGACGGGTGGCGGAGTCCAGGGAGGTCAGGCAGAACGCGGAGTAGGCCAGGGCGATAACCGTGGCGCAGGTGTTCTCAGGCAGGCCGACGGTGGCCGCGAAGGAGGCGATGCCGCGGGAGAAGATCATCGCGGGGGTCGCGCCGGAGGTCTGCATGCTCTGGCCCACAGCGGAGCCCACGGCCACCAGGGTGATGACCGCCAGCACGCACTCGATCAGCATGCCGCCGTAGCCGATCAGCTTGGCGTCCTTCTCGTTGGTCAGCTGCTTGGAGGTGGTGCCGGAGGCGATCAGGCTGTGGAAGCCGGAGATGGCGCCGCAGGCGATGGTGATGAACAGCACGGGGAAGATGGGCTTGCCATTCACGACGAAGCCGTTGAAGGCATTGATCTCCATGCCGGGACGGGCCGCGCCGATGCCGATGACAGCCAGGATGATGATGCCGTAGAGCAGGAAGGAGTTCAGATAGTCACGGGGCTGGAGCAGGATCCACACGGGCGCCACGGAGGCGACGAAGATGTACACCAGGGTGATCATCATCCAGGTGTTCTTGCTCACGCCCATGATGGGGAAGTTGAGACCGGCAGCAATGCAGCCGCACAGCAGGGCCACGCCCACCAGGGTATTGACCAGGGTATTGTTGTTGCGGCGCTGCAGCAGGCCGAAGAGCACCGCCAGGGGGATGAACAGCAGGGAGGCCGTCGCCACGGAACCGGCGGAGCGGGCGTTCTGATCAGCCACAGCCACAGCCGCGTCGTAGGCTTCCTGGTTCAGCACGCCTTCCACCATGTAGGCTTCCTCGCTGACCGTCGCGGGGACGGAGGCGAAGGTGCCGGCCACGATGTCGCCGAAGGCCGCCACCACCAGCAGCAGCACCAGGAACACGAAGATGTTGAAGATCAGCTTGGACTTGCGGCCGATGTGCTTCTCAATCACCTCGCCGATGGACTTGCCATCGTGGCGGATGGAAGCGAACAGGGCGGAGAAGTCCTGCACGCCGCCGAAGAAGATGCCGCCGATCACGATCCACAGAAGCACCGGAACCCAGCCGAAGAACGCGGCCTGGATGGGGCCGGTGATGGGGCCCGCGCCGGCGATGGAGGAGAAGTGATGGCCCAGCAGCACCGCGGGGCTGGCAGGCACATAGTCGTTGCCGTCGTTCTTCTCAACGGCCGGGGTCTTGCGCTTGGGGTCGATGCCCCACTGCTTGCACAGCCAGGCGCCGTAGGTCACGTAGGCGACCAGGAACAGCACGATGGCGATGACCAGAATGAGGAAACCGTTCATCTTTTCCCTCTCCCTTGAGTGAAAATTTTATCCGAAACCGTCCGTTTCGACGGGTCAGACCTGGTTGCTTGCGCGGGTGCGCGGCCCCTCTCCGCACAGCCCCGCCGTTACCTTTAGGACGCAGTCTCCGCCGGCGCCTTCAGCAGCTGCCGGAAGTGCCTGCGCATTTCCTTGCCCTGGGCGTTGTAGGCCATCTCCCCGGTGGGCACCTCCACCGCCAGGGCGCGGCCCGTGGCCCAGCCCCTGAGGCTGAAGCGGTAGTTCTTGGTGAAGCGGAGCTTCCGCACGGCCCTGGCGGCCTCCGGCTCCATCCGCTCGCACAGGAATACGACCGTCAGGTAGGAGTACATGTGGCCCTCCGGCGGCACGTCCGCCCCGGGGTGCACCAGCTCCGGCTCCGCCTCCTCCGTCAGGAAGGAGAACCAGTCCCGCACCATCTCCGCCGTCAGCGTGGGCACGGTGACGAAGATGCAGTGCTCGAAGGCGTTGGCCTGCCACACCACCCACTTCTTGCTGAGCATGTAGCGGGAGTTCATGGCCCGCAGCTGCGCCAGCACCTCCACCTTTCTGGTGGCCACCTGCGCCCCTCGGGTGATGTCATAGTTCGCCGCGAAGGACTGGAGCGTCCGCTCCAGCATCTGCGCCGTGTCCATCGGCCTGCCTCCTTGCATCCGGTGATAAAAAGCCCGTCTCCTGCCTGTGCAAGAGACGGGCTGTATCCCG
>JAXEEE010000015.1:0-9681 GCA_034104265.1 Eubacteriales bacterium
CGCTGGTCGCCGCTGCGCGGCTCCCGGCCGCTCGAGGCTGTAAGGAATGTTTTCCGCAGAGCGGAAAACGACCCGCCCCGCCGGCAGAGCCGGCGGATACGATTGCAGTCCTGCGGACGGCTTTTGTGGGGCTTCGCCCCCCCCAGGCCCGGCAGAGTGCATGGCAGTCCTGCGGACAGATTTGGGGGCTTCGCTCCTTTGCTCCGCATGTGATTTCACATTCCGTTCAAGGCCCGGAACCGCCTGATGATCCAGCGATTCCGGGCCTTTTTACGTCTACGCATATCGCTTCCCCGGATACCTTCACCCGGTGTTTCTGTCATGGCTTTTGCTGTCGCTGCGGGGTGAAAAAGGCTCCCCTGGCACTGCTTTTGTCCCTTCCTGCCGGGGCGGAATAAGTCCCCCGAGCCGGTGCCATACTCTGTGTATCCGGTTTGCAGGAGGCGAGCATAATGGCTTACAGCAAGGTGGAGATCTGCGGGGTGGACACGGGCTCGCTGCCCGTACTGTCGGCGGAGCGGATGAAGGAACTGTTCCCCCTGGTGAAAAGCGGCGACAAGGCTGCCCGGGAGGAATTCATCCAGGGCAATCTACGCCTGGTGCTGTCGGTGATCCAGCGTTTTTCCGGCCGGGGCGAGAACCCGGACGATCTGTTCCAGGTGGGGTGCATCGGGCTGATGAAGGCCCTGGACAACTTCGACACCACGCTGAACGTGCGCTTCTCCACCTATGCGGTGCCCATGATCATCGGGGAGATCCGCCGCTACCTGCGGGACAACAACGTGATCCGGGTCAGCCGCTCCATGCGGGATACCGCCTACAAGGCCCTCCAGGCCCGGGACAGGCTGCAGAGCCAGTGGAACCGGGAACCCACCGTTTCCGAGATCGCCGAGGAAATGCACATTCCCCGGGAGGACGTGGTCTTCGCCCTGGAGGCCATCCAGGATCCGGTGAGCCTGTTCGAGCCGGTGTACAACGATGGTGGCGACGCGCTGTACATCATGGATCAGGTGAAGGACGAATCCTCCCGGGACGACGCATGGCTGGAGGAAATCGCCATCAAGGAGGCCATGCAGCGCTTGAACGAGCGGGAAAAGAAAATCCTCCGTCTGCGCTTTTTCGAGGGCCGGACACAGATGGAGGTTGCCGGGGAAATCGGCATCAGCCAGGCCCAGGTAAGCCGCCTGGAGAAAAACGCGCTTCTGCACATGCGCAAGCACGTCCAGGTCACATAACCCTCACGAGATCGCGAAGCGAAAACGGGTCAAGGGGTGAAACCCCTTGCGCGGGTGCAGGGGCGGCGTTAGCCCCTGCGCAGGGATGTCGCGGCAGCCCAGCGTCCCCCTCAGATGCAAGCAAGTTTCCGAGCGGATGCCCCGCATCCGCAATGGAAACGTCAGATTCGCGCAACGCCAGAGGAACGACCTCATCCGACCTCGCTGTGCTCGGCCACCTTCCCCGGAGGGGAAGGTTGTTCGCGCCTACGCAAAACGGCCTGCCCGTGCATCCACAGGCAGGCCGCTGTTTTGATTCAGATGCGGAAATCCTCAATGAAAATGTTCTCCTCCACCAGCGCGTCCACCACCTGGCGGTAGGTTTCCTCCGTGCTGCGGTACAGATAGCGCAGATGGTTTTCCTCCGGCACCACCAAGACCCGCATGAAGGGTACATGCTCCGCCGCAGCCCGGTACAGGCGGTGATTCCCGTCGGCAATGAACAGCCTCCCATGGGGAATCGCAAAGGCCAGGATGGGGCTGGTCACGTCGGTGGTCATGGCGTACTCCCGGTCGATGGTCAGCCATTCCCCGGGGATCAGCCGGGCCGTCTCCACCATCACAGGGGACTGCTCCCGGCAGTCCGCCAGCAGCGCGTCCACATCCCACATGACCACATGCGCCTCGTCTGACGCAAGAGCCACAATCTGCTGTTTCATGCTTCGTCTCCTTGATGGCCGCACGCACACTTCCAGGGCCAGAGTCGTGCAGCCCAATCGCAGCCGGGCGAAGGAGGCGTTCTTTTCCTTATGTGGAGCGCGGGGCCTTTGCCCGTGGCGCGGGCAGGAGAGGTGTTCTTTCCTACTCGCAAGGCGTGGGGCCTTTGCCCGTGGCGCGGGCATGCTGGGTGTTCTTTCCCACTCGCGGGAAAGAACCAAAGGGCGACCGGTGGCAGCCAATCCGAGACAGCACCATGGCTGCCCCCGGACCCCTCGCCGCTTGGGTTGAATGCGAAACCTCATGTGGAGCGAGGCTAATTGCTTCCTCGCGGGGGCGGCTTGGAACGCCTTTGGTTATTACGTCAGCTGTCCGCTGGCGGCCGGGCGGCACCGGTGGGCCGCCCTCGTTGCGCGCGAGATGGTGGGCCTGTCGCACGACGGGCGTGTTGCGGTTTTACAGGCTGGTGCGTAGGAACAGGTCATAGAAGGGGCTGGTGTCCGTGGTGCTGCATGGCCGGAGGAGCAGGAGTAATCTCCGTCGGCCTCCGCAGGAGGTCGCCGCCTCTCTCAACCATGGCGGAGGGCGCAACCCTCACGCGAAGCGGGGGCGACCGTAGGGGAGCCCCGCCCGAGCGCGCGCAACCCGAAATCCTTCCCCGGAGGGGAAGGTGTCACGGCAGTTGCCGTGACGGATAGGGGGAGCCTTGCATGTTACGCGTCGCGCCTCGCCCTTTGCGAGGCGTGACCCCTGCAAGCCCGGCTCGTCCTCCGCGAGCCGGGCCTCCGCCTATGCCTGTTCCCCCGAATGGGTGTCCAGAGGGCCATGCGGCCCTCTGGCGAGGGTCTGGGGCGAGAAGCCCCAGCGTCCCTCCTTTCCCATGCGGGCACTGCCCACCCGTCTTAGCCGATGTATTCCTTGCCGCCCATGTAGGGACGCAGCGCCGCGGGAATCTTCACACGGCCGTCCGCCTGCAGGTTGTTCTCCAGGAAGGCAATCAGCATCCGGGGCGGGGCCACGCAGGTGTTGTTCAGGGTGTGGGCAAAGTACTTCCGGCCGTCGTCGCCCTTGACGCGGATCTGCAGGCGGCGAGCCTGAGCGTCGCCCAGGTTGGAGCAGGAGCCCACCTCGAAGTACTTCTGCTGGCGGGGAGACCAGGCCTCCACGTCCACGGACTTCACCTTCAGGTCGGCCAGGTCGCCGGAGCAGCACTCCAGCGTGCGCACGGGAATGTCCATCGTGCGGAAGAAGTCCACCGTGTTCTGCCACAGCCGGTCATACCACATGGGGCTCTCCTCCGGCTTGCAGACCACGATCATCTCCTGCTTCTCGAACTGGTGGATGCGGTACACGCCCCGCTCCTCAATGCCGTGGGCGCCCACCTCCTTGCGGAAGCAGGGGGAGAAGCTGGTCAGGGTCTGGGGCAGCTGATCCTCGGTGAGGATGGTGTCGATGAACTTGCCGATCATGGAATGCTCGGAGGTGCCGATCAGGTACAGATCCTCACCCTCGATCTTGTACATCATGTTCTCCATCTCGGCAAAGGACATCACGCCCGTCACCACGTTGCCGTGGATCATGTAGGGCGGGATGCAGTAGGTGAAGCCCCGGTCGATCATGAAATCCCGGGCATAGCTGAGGATCGCGCTGTGCAGACGGGCCACGTCGCCCATCAGGTAGTAGAAGCCGTTGCCGGAGGTGCGGCGGGCAGCATCCAGGTCGATTCCGTGCAGCCGCTCCATGATGTCCACATGATAGGGCACCTCAAAATCCGGCACCACCGGCTCGCCGAAGCGCTCCACCTCCACGTTCTCGCTGTCGTCCTTGCCAATTGGCACGGTGGGGTCGATGATGTTGGGGATCACCAGCATCCGCTTGCGGATCTCCTGCTGGTACTCCTCCTCCTTCTGCTCCAGCCCGGCCAGGTCGGCCTTGATCTGCGCCACCTGCGCCTTGGCTGCCTCGGCCTCTTCCTTCTGGCCCTTGCCCATCAGCGCGCCGATCTGCTTGGACACGGTCTTGATCTGGTTGCGCAGCGCGTCCGCCTGCTGGATGGCCTTGCGGTAGGCCACGTCCAGCTCCGCCACCTCGTCCACCAGCACCAGCTTCTGGTCCTGGAACTTCTTGCGGATGTTCTCCTTCACCAGCTCGGGATTGGTTCGGATCAGGTTGATGTCAATCATGTGCAACTTCCTCCTTGAAAATAGTAAGAGCCTCTCCTCCCATGCTGCCGGGACGAGAAGCTCGCGTTGCCACCCAGTTTGCCGCCCTCCGAAGAAAACGGCCACTCGCTGCGCTGTATGGGGCGCGCCCCGCAGACTCCTCGCCTGCACCCTTCCGGGAATGGAGCATCCCGCACCCTCCGCTGCCTCGCACCTGCCGACAGCTCTCTTTGGGAAAAGCGCGGAACCGTTTCCCGTCAACCGGGCTTATGAACAAGGCTCATTATACAACATCCTGCCCCGCCGCGCAAGGGGGAATTTTCCTCACTCCCCCATCAGCGCAAGGACGGTGCGGGTCATGCGGGTCAGGGCCGGCAGATCCCGCAGGAGGCCGCTGCGAAGCATGTCCGCCGTATCGATGGCCATGCGGTGCTGCGCCGGGGTGATGTCCCCCGCGCGCAGGGCCTCGTCCAGCTCGTCCCGGTCGTCCTCATGGATGAACCCGTCCGGCTTCACCACCAGATCCAGGTACAGATCGTCGAACCAGGGCACGCCGTCAGTGTCCGTCCCCTGCCCGTCGATCATGTCGATGTACCACAAGACCGGCCTGCCCCGCCGGTCCAGCATCGCGCCGATGCAGTAATGCCCCTCCTCCGGCAAAAGACTCAGCCAGACCATACCCGCATCCGCCACCACCAGGGATTTTCCCGCCACATGCCAGTACTGGGGCCGCGTCACCGCATGGATGCGCAACAGCCCCGCCCGCCCCGTGAACCCCGGGACGCTCACGCGCCTGCAGGTGAAATCCCGTCGGGTAATGCATGTCCAGCTGTCGTAGGTCAGGCGCTTACGCTTCATGCCGCCTGCCTTTCCGCAGGAAGGAGAACTGCGTCTCGCTGGCCACCACCGCCAGGAAGATCAGCGCGAACCCGCACACCAGCTGCGCCGTCAGCCCCTCCGCCCCCAGCATCACCGAGAAGGCCACGCCGAACACGCTCTCCAGGCTCAGCAGGATCGCCGCAGGCGCGGCGGGGGTCACGCTCTGGCCCACGTTCTGCAAAAGCAGCGCCACCGTGGTGGCAAACACCGCCAGGTACGCCAGCTCAAACCAGGCGTTGGTGGGGAAAGGATGGGGCATGGTTTCCGTCAGCAGGGACAGCCCCCAGCACCACACCGCCGACGCGCCGAACTGCAGCATCGTCAGCATGACCGGGTCGTCCTCCTCGCCAAAGCGGCTCACCGCCACCAGGTGCAGCGCGTAGAACACGCCGCCCAGGAGGGTCAGCGCATCGCCCCGGTTCATGGTCAGGTCGCCCTCCAGGGACACCAGGCCGATACCCGCCAGGCACATCACCGCCGCCAGCCAGTTCCACCCCGTGGGACGGCGGCGGAAGATCAGCCAGTTGACGAAGGGTACCAGCACGCAGTACACCGCCGTGAGGAAGGCGTTCTTGCCCGGGGTGGTCTCCCGCAGGCCGAAGGTCTGCACCGTGTAGGCCGCGAACAGCAGCGTCCCCACCACCGCCCCGTGGAGCAGCTGCTTCTTCCCGATACGCTTCAGCCGCCGGTGGAAGATCAGCGTCAGCAGCAGGCACCCCACCGTGAAGCGGATGCCCAGCAGCATGAACACCGGCACGCCCTCCACGGCGTTCTTCATCACAATAAAGGAACTGCCCCAGATCAGGGCAGCCGTCAGCAGGGCTACGCGGCCCCAGCCTCCCGACAAGCGCTTCATCCGTACACCTCGCAAGCAGCATCATGGCCGTGGAAAGGGAGCGGGACTGCACCTCCCGCTCCCGTGTGGATCCGTTATGTCCCCCGCCCGGCGGCTTACTTCTTTCCGCCGAACAGCCCGCTGATGCCGCCCATGATGCCCCGGGTCAGCTGCCGGGTCACCTCACGGCTGGCGGTGGAAATGGCAGTGTTCTTCACCCTGCCCAGCACCGAGTCGTTGCGGCGGGCGCGCTCAGCCCGCTCCTCCCGCAGCTCGTCGGCCCGCTGACGGCGCTCTTCAGCCTTGCGCTCCTTCTCTGCCTTTTCCGCAGCAATGCGCTGCTTCTCCGCCTCCCGGGCCGCCTGCGGATTCGCCGGGGCCGCGTTTTGCGGCTGCACCGCCACATAATTGCCCGTGGCGGGATCCAGCTGCATGGTCATCATCCGCTGGACGTACTGGCCCGTAGCGGGGTCGTACATCATCACGGGCATCTGCTGCGCCGCAGCGGGCTGCTGCACCACAGGCTGCTGGATCACCGGCTGCTGGGGCAGGGGCGACATGGTGGGAATATCCCGCTGGACATACTGGCCCGTGGCGGGGTCGTAAACCTTGAAGCCCTGGGGCTGGGTCACGGTGGGCTGGGCAGAGGTCACCTGCACCTGGGCGGCGGGCACGGGCCGGAAGGCCTGTACCGGTGCCGGAGCCTGCTCCCGCTGGAAGGACGCGGCCAGCAGCTCATAGGCGCTCTCCCGATCCACCACCTCGTCGTACACGCCCCGGAAGGGACTGCCGTCCATGATCGCCTGGCGCGTGGCCGGGTCGATGCCCTTCATGGAGGACTGGGGCGGCAGGATGGTCGCCCGCTCCACCACGCCGGGGGCGCCGTTTTCATCCAGGAAGGACACCAGCGCCTCGCCGGTTTTCAGCGCAGCGATGGCCTCCTCGGTATCGAAGGCGGGGTTGGCCCGGAAGGTCTGGGCGGCGGTGCGCACGGCCTTCTGATCCTGGGGGGTGTAGGCGCGCAGGGCATGCTGGATTCTGTTGCCCAGCTGGCCCAGCACGCTCATGGGGATATCCGCCGGGGACTGGGTGATGAAGTACACCCCCACGCCCTTGGAGCGGATCAGCCGCACCACCTGCTCGATCTTCTCCAGCAGGGACTTGGTGCAGTTGCCAAAAAGCAGGTGCGCCTCATCGAAGAAGAACACCATGCGGGGCTTGTCCAGGTCGCCCTGCTCGGGCAGCAGCTCGTAGAGCTCGGAGAGCATCCACAGCATGAAGGTGGAGTACATGGCCGGATGTAGGAACAGCTTGTCCGCCGCCAGGATGTTGATCACGCCCCGGCCTTCCTCGTCCAGCTGCAGCCAGTCCGCCAGATCCAGCGCGGGCTCACCGAAGAAGCGGTCGCCGCCCTGATCCTCCAGCACCGCCACCGCCCGCTGGATGGCCCCCACCGTGGCGGTGGACACATTGCCGTAGTTCAGGGTATAGTCACGGGCGTGCTCGCCCAGGTAGGCCAGCACAGCCTTGAGGTCCTTCAGATCCAGCAGGAGCATGCCCTCGTCATCCGCCACGCGGAAGAGGATGTTCATAACCCCCGTCTGGGTCTCGTTCAGCCCCAGCATCCGTGACAGCAGGATCGGGCCCATCTCGCTGACGGTGGCACGCACGGGATGCCCCTGCTCACCATACACGTCCCAGAACACCGTGGGGAAGTCCTGATACCGGAAGCTGGTCACACCGCATCCGCCCAGCCGCTGGGCCAGCGCGTCGCTGTGCTCACCGGGCACGGCCATGCCCGCCAGGTCGCCCTTCACGTCGCTGAGGAACACCGGTACACCCATGGCCGAGAAGCCCTCGGCCAGCACCTTCAGGGACACCGTCTTGCCCGTGCCCGTCGCACCGGCGATCAGGCCGTGGCGGTTGGCCATCTGCGGCAGCAGACACACGGGTACTTCGCCCCTGCCAACCCAGATTTTTCCATCGTACAGCATGCTATTCTATCCTCCCGTAGCATTTGCCTCTATTGTACACGGGACAGGGTCTGCCGTCAAGAACAGGACACCATCCGGGCGGATGATGTCCTGCAGTTTGTTATGATGCAAGGGCGAAAACGCCTTGTTGTCCCGGGGCAAAAGCCTTCTCCTCTGGGGAAGGTGGCCGAGCGCAGCGAGGTCGGATGAGGTTCGTCACCTTGCAGTGCGCGGAAACTGCCGTTTCCATCGCGGGATGCAGGGCATCCCGCCCGGAAACTCTCTTGCATTTTTGGGGGTAACGCTGGGCTGCCGCCCAGACCTACGCAGGGGCTAACGCCGCCCCTGCACCTGCGCAAGGGGTTTCACCCCTTGACCCGTTTCCGCTGGCGCGATCACTTGCAGGTTTTCATGATGGCAGTTCGTTATGTCCACAGGGGCGCGGGATACAGGCCCTCCCCGCTCATCCGGCGCAGGGCCTCCATCACCACGGGCTTGTCCGCCTGATAGGTCACGCCGTACCACTTGTCACGGCTGGGCAGCACCTGCACAACGGCCTTGTCCTCCTTGAGCAGCCGCCCCACCACCGTGGGCAGGAAGTACTCACCCTTGAGGGGATTCTCCCGGATGGTCTTCTCCAGGAAGGCCGGGAAGCCCGCCGCCAGCTCCGTGAGGATGCTGGGGGTGAAGCCCCACATGTTCATGCTCACCAGACAGTCCTCCGGCAGCAGCTCATAATGCTGGCCGTCCTCGGTGAAGAGGGGGCCGTCGCAGGTTTTGATGATATGGGTGCGCTCCGTCACCTCCGTCAGGCAGCCCTGCCCGTCCACCGCGCACACGCCCCGGGCCACATGGCCGTTGTCGGTGAGGGTGTTGCACAGGTGATAGCCCACCATCATGTAGCGGAGCCTGTCATCGTCCTGCAGGCGGATCAGGCTGTCATAGGCCGTCTGGAAGGCGCTGACGCCGTAGTAGTCATCCGCGTTGATGACCACGAAGGGCGCGTCGATCAGCTCCCGGCAGCACAGAACCGCATGGCCCGTGCCCCAGGGCTTGACCCGTCCCTCCGGCACGGCGTAGGGCGCGGGAATCTTGTCCAGCTGCTGGAAGGCGTAGCGCACCTCCATGTGCTTCTCGATCCGGCTGCCCACCAGGCGCCTGAAGTCCTCCTCGATCTCATGCTTGATCAGGAAGATCACCCGCTTGAAGCCCGCCCGCCGGGCGTCGAAGATGCTGTAATCCAGAATGACCTCGCCGTCCGGGCCTACCGGGTCCATCTGCTTGAGGCCACCGTAGCGGCTGCCCATGCCGGCAGCCATGACAACCAAAACGGGCTTCTGCATAGAAAAGACCTCCTAAATTGTGAATCGCGGAAACAGCCGCGCAAAATTTTATAAGCAATTAACAGGATTATAATACAAATCTTCGGTTTCTGCAACGTTTAATTGCAGAAACCGTAAAAAACTTCCGGAATGAAGAAACGAACCGGGGGCACCGCAGGAAAATGGCGGCGTCCCCGGCTGTTTTACAGGTACAGCTTGAAAATCAGCAGCAGAAGAATTCCGGGCAGACCCAGAATACCGACGATGGCGGAGGTCACGAAGTTGATCTCAAAAAGCACGCCGGTATAATCGCAGAGCATGTTTAAAATGAACAGGCTGACGAAGCCAAAGCCGGTGTTGATGAGCAGCTTGAACAGCAGCTTCAGCGGCCCGCGAAAGACCTTTAGCAGCAGCCAGAGCACGAAGATCGCAGCGGCGACTGCCAAAACATCGAATACGATGGAATTAGTCATAGGAAGCCCTTTCTACTCTATTGTGTCAGATTCTTCAGATCGTGCACCGCGCAGTTGTACTTGGCGCGCAGCGCGTTGATTTCAAAAATGCACGCGTCCATCAGCA
>JAXEEE010000016.1:0-2430 GCA_034104265.1 Eubacteriales bacterium
CCGCCCGTTCTGATCCACATACCAGCCGTTTTCGTCCACGTCCCGGACGCGGATGAAGGGATGCACGCCGTTGGCCCGGGCGAAGCGCCGGAACAGCAGCACCAGCACCTCCCCCTGATCCTCGCTGGCGAACTGCCAGGCGGCGTAGTCGCCCTCAAAGGGCGAGGCCAGGCGGGTGAAGCGGCCCTGCTGCGTCAGATGGCGCACCTGCTTCACCAGGGCGATCTGCTCCTTCATCTGGGCCAGCTCCTCCTCCGGCAGGCGGGTCAGATCCAGCTCATAGCCGAAGTTGCCGCTCATGGCCACATGGCCCCGCATGGTCAGGCTGGTGACGCGGCCCACCTGGTGGTTGGGCACCGCGCTGACGTGGGCGCCCATGGCCGCCGGGGGATACGCCATGGACGTGCCGTACTGGATGAACAGCCGTTCCACCGCGTCGGTATCGTCGCTGGTCCAGGTCTGGGGCATGTAGTACAGGATGCCCGCGTCGAAGCGTCCGCCGCCGCCGGCACAGCTCTCGAACAGGATCTCCGGGAAGCGGCTGGTCACCGCGTCCATCACCCGGTACACGCCCAGGATGTAGCGGTGATGCACCTCGCCCTGCTGCTCCGCGGGCAGCAGCGCGCTGCCGGTCTCGGCAAAGTTGCGGTTCATGTCCCACTTGACGTAGCCGATGGGCGCGCTCTCCAGCACCTTGCTGACCGCGTCAATGACGTAGTCCTGCACGTCCCGGCGGGTCATGTCCAGGATCAGCTGCTGGCGGCGCTGGCTGCGGGGACGCTGGGGCACATGCAGGCACCAGTCGGGGTGGGCGCGGTACAGGTCGGAGTCGGGGGAGATCATTTCCGGCTCGAACCACAGGCCGAACATCATGCCCATGGCGTTGACCTTCTCCGCCAGCAGCTTCAATCCGCCGGGGAGCTTCTCCTCGTTGACCACCCAGTCGCCCAGGGAGCAGTTATCGCTGTTGCGCTTGCCGAACCAGCCGTCGTCCAGCACGAACAGCTCCGCGCCGATCTCCGCGCCCTTCTGTGCGATGGCCAGTAGCTTGTCGGTATTGAAATTGAAGTACGTGCCCTCCCAGTTGTTCACCAGGACGGGGCGTTCCCGGTCGCGCCAGCGGCCCCGGCACACGCGGGTACGGATCAGCTTATGGAAGACGGCGGACATGCCATTGAGGCCCGCATCGGAATAGGCCAGGATCATTTCGGGGGTCTGGAAGGCTTCGCCGGGCTGCAGCCGCCATGCGCACTGCTGGACGCCGCCCAGCACGCGGGTATGGCCGTAGGCGTTCTCCTCGGCCAGCATGCGGAAGCTGCCGCTGTACACCAGGGCCAGCCCGTAGCAATCACCGGTGAACTCGGTGGCGTCCTGCTCCATCAGGGCGATAAAGGGATTGTGCTGATGGCCGCTGGCGCCGCGGTTGCTGCCGATCTCGCGGACGCCATGCATGGGGCCGACGCGCTCCACGCTGCGCTCCTTGGCCCAGGCGCCCTGGAGGTGGAGCATATCGAACTCGCCCCGGAGGGTGACGCAGGCGCTGGCGGGGTCGCAGAGGGTGATTTCCCCGTCGCCGCCGTTGGTCAGGCGGACGCTCTGGGTCAGGGCATGGAGGCCGTTCATGACGGTATAAGCCAGCTCAGCCTGCAGGCCGGTTTTGGGATCCTTCATGCGGATGACGAGGGTATCAGCCTCGCTCTCGCCCTCCACGTACACGGCAGGGAGGCCGGGGAGGGGCTTCTTGCCCTTGATGACCTCATAGCCCTCGTAGTTCAGGATGGTACAGTCGGTGCCGTCGGGGCCGACGGCGCGCAGGGCGACAGGGCGGAAATCGCCGCGGCCGCTGGTGGGGTAGGCGAAGGCGGGCAGCTGCAGCTCACTGTCGAAGGAGGCCAGATCGCGGCGGCTCTCGCCGATGATGTAATCCAGCGCGCCGTCCTTCAGGGGTGCGCCCCAGTACAGCTGGCAGACGGTATCGCCGCCCGCGGGATCCGCGCCGACCTGGAGAATATAGCTGAAATGGCTGCCGTCCGTCAGATGGAAGGTCTGTGCCCGGGTATCAATCACAACCGGCATGGTGATGCTCCTTTCGCATGCGGCGGAACTTCATCGCCGCTCTGCTGGGTATGTTCGACGCTGGGCGGTGGTTTCCTGCACACATGAGGGGGACATTTACGGGCGGGTGGGGGGCACGCTGGGGCTCCTCGCCCCAGACCCTCGCCAAAGAGCCTTCGGCTCTCTGGACTCTCATTCGGGGGGATTGTCATTGGTCGAAGGCACGGCGCGCGGAGGGCGCGCCGCGCTGGCGGGGGTCACGGCGCACGGAGGGTGCGCCGCGACGCGGAACATGCGGGGCTCTCCCTATCCGTCACGGCACAGCCGTGACACCTTCCCCGCTGGGGAAGCTCTTTTGTTGCGCGCGCTCGGGCG
>JAXEEE010000017.1:0-4275 GCA_034104265.1 Eubacteriales bacterium
GTTGCTCCAACCACCCCCCCACTGGGGGCCCCGGGGGGCCCCCCCCCCCTGGCCCCGCAGTACCGCGTCGCGGTGCGCCCGTTGCGCACCGTGACCCCTGCAAGCGCGGCGCGCCCTTTGCGCGCCGTGCCTCCGCGCAACCTGCACGACACTTCCACGCGCACGTAGTATGACCGGAGCGCGCAACTCAATCGCGAGCCGGGTGTGGGCACTGCCCACCACACAAGCCGCGACCGAAGGCCCTTAACCCATTCGCGAGAAAGGGAGTCCAGAGGGATGAAATCCCTCTGGCAGGGTGCAGGGGCAGAGCCCCTGCACGTTCCCCCCGTTACCTCAGATCAATGATCACCGGCGCGCCGGTGAGAGAGACGAGACCCTGCTCCGCGACCACGATGCTGCCGTCAATCAGGTTCATGTGGCGGCCGTCGGGAACGTCCGCGTGCACCACGCAGGGCTGGCCCTTGATCGGGAACAGGCCCACCAGCCGGGCTTCGCCATGCTTGTGCTGGGCGAAGATCACGTCGTCATGCCCCAGCGCCTGCACCGAGTACGCGCTGTCGGTGAAAATGTCGTCCTGGCGGATGTCGTAGAGCCTGCGCATCAGCGGGGACAGGTCACGGCCTGTCTGCCAGTCCACGTCGTCCTTGTCGAACAGGCTGGGACGCACCGTGTTGCAGCATTCCTGCCCGTTGTAGATCAGCGGCATGCCCTTCTGGAAGTACTGGAACGCCGTCCACGAGCGCAGCGCGCCCTCGTCCGGGATCACCGATGCGGCCCGCGGCCGGTCGTGGTTCTCCAGATGGCGGAGCTTCACATAGTTCGCCGGGTAGGTGCACTCCTGAGCGTTCACCTTATCCAGGTAGGCGGCAAGGGTGCCTTCGCCCGTGAGCACACGGATGAAGTCCCCGTGGATGTCGTAGTCATAGGCCAGGTCGAAGGCCTGGTAGATCTCGCCGTCGGAGGAGGCGGTCATGCCCTGGGCCCGCAGGAAGCGGATGAACTCCGGCTCCACCGATTCGGACAGCCACAGGCAGTCCGGGTTCACCTCCGCCACCTTCGCCCGGGCCTCCAGCCAGAAAGCCAGCGGCACCAGCGGCGCCACGTCGCAGCGGAAGCCGTCGACAATCTCCGCCCACATCCTCAGCGTCTCAATCTGGTAATCCCACAGCCCCCGCTGGTCGTAGTCCAGGTCGATCACGTCCCACCACTCGCCCACGCGGTTGCCGAAGCTGCCGTCCGGCTTGTGGTAGAACCACTCCGGATGATGCTCCACCAGCCAGGAATCCGGCGAGGTGTGGTTGTACACCACGTCGATGATGCACTTCATGCCCTGGGCGTGAATGGCATTGACCAGGGCCTTGAAGTCCTCCAGCGTCCCGAACTCCGGGTTCACCGCCCGGTAGTCCCGGATGGCGTAGGGGCTGCCCAGATCGCCCTTGCGGTTCTTCACCCCCACGGGATGAATGGGCATCAGCCAGATGATGTCCGCACCCAGCGCCTTGATCCGGGGCAGATCCTCCTGCACCTTCGCGAAGGTGCCCTCCTTGCTGTAGTTGCGCACGTAAACGGAATACATCACCTGTTTGCGCAGGCTCCTGTCGGTATTGACGGCCATATCGGTTCCTCTCCTCTCAGCCTTCCAAAAGGCTTTGTTAACCATAGGTTTGACGCTTAACCTTGCGATTCCTGCCGGGGTGGATAAAAATCCTGCGGAACGCCATGGCCCGGTGCGCGGCGGCATTCCGGCACAGCCGCTTGCCCCCGCAGTGGAAAGTGTGGTACAATCATGGGCAGAGAGAGAAAGGAGCCAAAGAAGATGCAAACTCAGTCACCCATGAAGACCACAACACTGGTCAAACGTTTCCTGCCCTACTTCAAGCCCTACAGGGGCACCATCGCCTTCGACCTGTGCTGCGCCGCGCTGACCACCGTGTGCGAGCTGGTGCTGCCGATGATCGTGCGGGTCATCACCGACCGTGCCACGGTGGATCCCGCCTCGCTGACGGTGTCCTTCGTGCTGATGCTGGGCGGGATGTACATGCTGCTGCGCGTCATCGACGCGGCGGCCAACTACTACATGCAGTCCGTGGGCCATATCATGGGTTCCCGCCTGGAAACCGATATGCGCAACGATCTGTTCCACCACCTGCAGCAGCTGTCCTTCAGCTACTATTCGGATGCCAAGGTGGGGCAGATTATGGCCCGCATCACCTCCGACCTGTTCGAGATCACCGAGTTCGCCCATCACTGCCCGGAGGAATTCCTCATCGCCGGGGTGAAGATCATCGTCAGCTTCATCGTGCTGTGCGGCATGAACATTCCCCTGACGCTGATGATGTTCGCGGTGCTGCCCTTCATGCTGTACTTCGCGAAGAAGTACAACAGCCGCATGCGCCGGGTCTTCAAGGAGCGCAACAAGCAGGTGGGCGAGATCAACGCCCAGGTGGAGGACAGCCTGCTGGGCATCCGCGTGGTGAAGTCCTTTGCCAACGAGGACATCGAGGAGCGGAAGTTCGCCGAGGGCAACCGCCGCTTCCTGGACCTGAAGGCGGATTCCTACCACGTCATGGCGGCCTTCGGCACCTCCAACCGCATCTTTGACGGGCTGATGTACATCATCATTGTGGTGGCGGGCGCGCTGTTCATCCACGCGAATCAGCTGACGGCTGCGGAGTTCATGGCCTACCTGCTTTACGCCAACGTGCTGCTGAACTCCATCCGACGCATTGTGGAATTCACCGAGCAGTTCCAGCGGGGCATGACGGGCATCGAGCGCTTCCTGGAGATCATGGACGCGCCCTCCGAGATCCACGACGCCCCCGACGCGAAGGAGCTGAAGGACGTCCGGGGCGCGGTGACCTTCGAGAACGTGGGCTTCCACTACGCTGATGACGAAAGCGACGTGCTCCATCACCTGAACCTGCAGGTGAAGCCCGGCGAGTCCATCGCTCTGGTGGGCCCCTCCGGCGCGGGCAAGACCACCCTGTGCAACCTGATTCCCCGCTTCTACGACGTGACGGAGGGCCGGATCCTCATCGACGGTCAGGACGTGAAGAGCTTCACCCTCAAGAGCCTGCGCAACGCCATCGGCATGGTGCAGCAGGAGGTGTACCTCTTCTCCGGCACGGTGATGGACAACATCATTTACGGCAAGCCCGGCGCGACGAGGGAGGACGTGATCGAGGCCGCGAAGCTGGCGGGGGCCCACGAGTTCATTGAGGCCTTGCCCCAGGGCTACGACACCTATGTGGGCGAGCGGGGCGTGCGGCTTTCCGGCGGACAGAAGCAGCGAATTTCCATCGCCCGCGTGTTCCTGAAGAACCCGCCCATCCTCATCCTGGACGAGGCCACCTCCGCCCTGGACAACGAGAGCGAGCATCTGGTGCAGCAGAGCCTGGAGAAGCTGGCCAAAGGCCGCACGGTATTCACCATTGCCCACCGGCTGACCACCATCAAGGGTGCGGACACCATCTGGGTACTGACGGAAAACGGCGTGGAGGAGCAGGGAAGCCATCAGGAGCTGATCCGCAAGGGCGGCCTGTATGCGCACCTGTACGCCATGTACACCACGGAGGGTCTGAACGCATGAAGCTGGCGAAGGCTACCCCGGCCGACCTGCCCGCGGTATGCGCCTTTTACCGGGCCGTATGCGAGGCCATGGAGCGCGGCGGGCTGGACATGTGGCACTGGGGGGAGTACCCCAACGGGGACATTCTGGCGGAGGACGTCCGCAAGGGGGATCTGTACCTTTACCGGGAGGAAGGGCAGATTCTGGGCTGCGTGGCGGTGAACCGGGAGCAGGACGAGGATTACGCGTTGCTCCCCTGGCGTGAGGAAGGCGAAGCGGTGCTGTTCCACCGTCTGGCGGTGGCACCGGCGATGCAGGGTCGTCACCTGGCGGGAGAGATGCTGGCCCAGGTGGAGGAGATTCTCCGGGCGCAGGGCTGCGTGGTGCTTCGCGGCGACGTCTACGGCGGCAACGCGAAGGCTCTGCGGCTATACGAGCGCGAGGGCCTGAAAAAGGTTGGCGCGTTCCGGCAGGAATGGGGCTGGGCGTATCCGTTCTACGGTTTGGAGAAGCGATTGTAAGGGGGGACGCTGGGGCTCCTCGGTGGGCAGTGCCCACACCCGGCTCGCGATTGAGTTGGTTTCCTTCGGTCATGCTGAATGCGCGTGAAAATGGGGGGACGCTGGGGCTCCTCGCCCCAGACCCTCGCCAAAGGGCCTTCGGCCCTCTGGACTCCCATTCGGGGGGATCATCGTGGGTTGAGAGGC
>JAXEEE010000018.1:0-2876 GCA_034104265.1 Eubacteriales bacterium
CCCCAACTCAAAAAAGTGGCCCGCAGGCCACTTTTTTGAACGCGCGCGAAGCGCCGTCAGTATTGGATGTGTTCCAGGGGGGTCAGGTATTGCTGGCGGCGGTTCTCCTGCTCCGCAAGGTAGGATTGATCGCCCGAGGAATGCAGTACCTGCAGATAATGATGATGATTCTTCATGATCGCCTCGTTATCCTTGCTCAGAATCAGCATCGCAATGCTCGAGCACTGATCCGCCGCGCGCTCCAGATACGTCAGCGCATCCATGAAGATCAGCCCCGCGTTGATGGAGCAGACCCCCTGGCACAGCCGCGCCGTGTGACGGTCCTTGAGCAGCAGCACCATGTCGTCAATGACCTCCTCCAGCGGCTCAATGCGGCAGGCCGTGGAGAAGCTGTCGTTTTGCAGGGCCTCCATGGTCAGGCGGAGAATCTCCATCACCGCGTCGCCCAGGATGTGCAGCTCCTCCTGCGCCGCCGGGGAGAAGGAATACTCCGATTCGCTCAGCTCCTGGGCCATCTCGTTGAAGTTGGTGGCGTAGTCGCCGATGCGCTCCAGGTTGGGCACGCACTGCATCAGCATGTTCAGCTGATGCTTGTCCTTCTGCGTCTCAATGCTGCGGGACAGCTCGATGAGATAGTTGTCGGCATTGTCGGCAAAGTGGTCCAGCTTCTCCTCGCAGTCGTTGATGTCATCGGAGCGCTCCTGGGAGAATTCGGTGAACTGGGCCAGGCTCAGACCCACGTTGTCCCGGGCAGCCTTGGCCATGGCGGCCACGCAGTGGGTGACCTCCGCCAGCGCCACGGCGGGGGAAATCATCAGCTTCTTGTCCAGGGGCGCCAGCTCGGGATAGCGATCCTCCCTGACGGGATCGGGCTTCACCATGCGGTAGGAGATCTTCACCAGCAGGCTGGTGAAGGGCAAAAGCACCACGGCGGTCAGGAGGTTAAACAGCGTCTGGAAATTGGCGATGGCGCCGCTGTCCACAATGCTGCCCCACAGCTGGGGCATGGCCCCCGCCTGCTTGAGCAGGGTCATCACCAGCATGAACAGCACCGTGCCCACGCAGTTGAACAGGATGTGCACAATGCCCGTGCGCTTGGCGTCCTTGCTGGTGCCGATGGAGCACACCATGGCCGTGGTGACGCAGGTGCCCAGGTTGATGCCCATGACGATGGGGTACACCAGGTCGAAGGTCATGGCCCCCGTGGAGGACAGCGCCTGCAGGATGCCCACCATGGCCGAGCTGCTCTGCACAATGACCGTCAGCGCCAGGCCCGTGAAGATGCCCAGCACCGGCATGGTGCTGAACCGCTCCAGCACGGCCGCGAACTCCTGGGACTCCGCCAGGGGCTCCACCGCGCTGGTCATGGCCAGCAGCCCCGAGAACAGGATGCCGAAGCCCAGGCAGATCATGCCCACGTTCTTGGTGCTGCTCTTCTTGATAAACATGAACAGGATAATGCCCGCAATCAGCGCCAGGGGCGCCAGGGTGTCGGGCTTGAAGAACACCAGGACGGAATTGCCGCTGGTTTCCAGGTCCATCAGGCGGATGATCTGCGCCGTGACCGTGGTGCCGATGTTGGCGCCCAGCACGATGCTCACCGCCTGGCGCAGGTTCAGGATCCCCGCGCCGATCAGGCCCACCGTCAGCACGATGGTCGCCGTGGAGCTCTGGATAATGGCCGTCACCAGGGTGCCGGTCAGCAGCCCCAGAAACGCGTTCTGCGTCAGCTTCCCCAGGAATTTTTTCAGCGCCTCGCCGGAGCCCTGCTTCAGTCCGTCGCCCATGATTTCCATGCCGTAGAGGACCATGGCCAGTCCGCCGAGCAGTGAGATCATCATCAGAACAGTATTCATGCTTGCATTTCCCCGTCCCTTGCTGGTCTGTGGGATCCGGGCCCGCGTCATTGCAGGCCGCTCTTATGATAAATGAAAACACGGACATTGACAAGCGCAATTTCAACCTTTTTTGTGTCTTTTCTCATGGTTTGCTGCAATTTGGGTTAACTAACTGTAAAGAAACCGTTTCCGATGCATACAAAATGTCACAAAATGTTGAAAGTTGAACTTTATTCATGATTTGTTCATGACTTCTTCCAGCTCAGTTCATGAAAGGGCAGATAATAGAAGCTGTAACGAGGCGGAGCAAGCCGCCGCAGAAGAAACAAGGAGGAACGGAAGATGAAAACGGGGAACGCGAAGCTGACGAAGATGATGAATATTGCGTGCGCGGTGATTGCGCTGGTGCTGCTGGTGATGCAGTTTACGCCCTTCTGGTACATGGGCGAGGGGACGGAGCCGGTATCCATCGGCGGATACGTCTGGTTCCCGTCGGATCACGGCGAGGTGACGAGCTACCTGCAGGAGCAGGTGAGCAGCGATTTCAAGATCAACGATGTGATCGCCATGCCGATTCTGGTGCTGCTGCTGAGCGTGGCCACCATCGTGCTGTGCATCTGGCAGATGAACAATCCCCTGGTCAGTATACTGCCGATTGCCTGCGGTTTGTCGGGCGTATGGGGCTTCCTGGCCAAGGCGGCTTTCCGTCTGGGCTCCACCTGGGGCTTCCAGTTCGCGCTGTGCATTGGGCTGATCGCTCTGGGCGCTGTGGCGCTGGCTGCCGGGCTGAAGAAGGATGTGAAGTAAGGGGGGGGACGCTGGGGCTCCTCGCCCCAGACCCTCGCCAAAGAGCCTTCGGCTCTCTGGACTCTCATTCGGGGGGATTGATGCAGGGTCGAAGGCCCGGCGCACGGAGGGTGCGCCGGGCTTGCGGGGGTCACCCCACGCAACACGCGAGGCGCGACGCAGAACATGCGAGGGGCTACCGATACCTCACAGCACACCCGTGACACCATACCCCCCGGGGAAGGCTTTTTT